>JADFUX010000102.1 GCA_015222255.1 Chloroflexota bacterium | reverse complement strand
ATCGCTCAGAAAGGTGGCGACCTTATTTGCATTTATGTAGCTATCGGGCAGAGAACATCTAAAGTGGCCCAGGTAGTAGCCACTTTGGAGAAACATGGAGCAATGGACTATACCATTGTCGTGGCTGCCGATGCCTCGGATCCTGCTCCACTACAATATCTTGCTCCTTACGCCGGCTGCGCTATGGGAGAGGAATTCATGGGCCAAGGAAAAGATGCTTTGGTTATCTATGATGACCTTTATAAGCATGCCTGGGCTTACCGCCAGCTCTCTCTGCTGCTTCGTCGTCCACCAGGCAGAGAAGCTTACCCAGGGGACGTTTTCTATCTGCATAGCAGGCTTCTGGAGAGGGCAGCTAAGCTGGCTCCCAAGTATGGCGGTGGTTCCCTTACTGCACTGCCTATTATTGAAACTCAAGCTGGAGACATATCAGCTTACATTCCCACAAATGTGATTTCTATTACCGATGGGCAAATTTATCTGGAAACAGATCTATTCAACGCTGGCATTCGTCCCGCCATAAATGTGGGATTGTCAGTTTCTCGAGTTGGCGCCTCTGCGCAAAGGAAAGCCATGAGGCAGGTAGCCGGCAGGTTACGGCTGGAGTTCGCTCAGTTTCGTGAACTGGAAGCTTTTGCCAAGTTTGGTGCCGCTGAACTGGATAAGGCTACGAGAGATCAACTGGAACGTGGTAGGCGTATCACTGAAGTACTGAAGCAGCCGCAATATGCACCCATGTCCTTGGGAGAGGAAGTAACGGTTCTCTACGCCGTAACCAATGGCTATCTTGATGATGTTCCCGTAGACAAAGTAATCGCCTGGGAAGGGAATTTTCACAGATTTATGAAAAACAACTACCAACAGTTAGAGCAGAGGATTAACAATGACATGGAAATAAGCACCGAGACTGAAGAAGCTTTGAAAGCTGCGATAATGGAATTCAAGGAAGGCAGCACTTATTAGAAGGGCAAGCAATGGCTTTCATCTCGCTTTGAGCTACAGGTGAAGAATCTCTGAGATCCTTCACTGCGCAAGGGTGACATAAGGAGTTCAAGTACAACTAGAGGATAATGGCCACAACTCAGATTATTCGTCGGCGTATACGCAGCATTGAAGGCACCGCCAAGATTTGCAAGGCAATGGAGATGGTTGCTACTGCCAAGATGAGGCGGGCTCAACACCAGGCGGTGGCGGGGCGACCTTACGCTGACAAGATAAGCCAGGTGATTGCTGATTTGGCAGCCCAATCTCGAGTTGCTGAAGCAATCCATCCCTTGTTGCAAAGCAGGGAAGTCAAAAGAATCGCCATAGTTCACATGACTACCGACCGCGGGCTATGTGGCGGCCTGAATACCAATATTAATCGCCTCGTTGCTGGTTTTATTCTGGAGCAAAATCTGCCTGTTACCTTTGTTACTGTGGGTCGTAAGGGGCGGGCTTTCATGCTTCGTGCCGGTCAAAAGATCCACGCCGAGTTCACCGGGATTAGCGACCGGCCTACGCTATTCGAAACCCTTCCCATATCGCGCGTCGTCATTGAAGACTATAGCAATGGTGATTTTGACCTGGCATATCTTGCTTATCCTCGTTTCGTCACCACTATGGTGCAACGAGCTGCAATCGAGGTGTTGCTCCCTATTGAGCCAGCTAAATTACCCCCAATCCAAGCAGTAGACTACATCTATGAGCCCAAGCCTAGTGTTGTCCTAAATGAACTGCTGCCAAGGTATGTGGAGATGAAGGTATACCATGCCATCCTTGAGCTTGTTGCCAGTGAGCAATCGGCGCGGATGGTAGCCATGCGCAATGCCAGCGATAACGCTAAGGACCTTATGGAACACTTGACGCTGGTCTTGAATAAGGTTCGGCAAGAGACAATAACTAAAGAGATTTGTGATATTAGCGGAGGTGCTGGGGCTCTAGCAAGGAGGTAAGGAATGGCAGTAGGTGCAAGGGGAAAAGTTGTTCAGGTTATTGGGACGGTAATTGATATGGAATTTCCCCCTGATGAACTGCCAGCGATAAATAACGGCATAGAGATTCCTCAAGGCGATGGCAAGATTATTGTTGAGGCACAGCATCATATTGGCAATAACCGGGTGCGCGGTATCGCCTTGACTCCCACGGATGGACTAGCGAGGGGTGCTGAGGCTGTCGACATGGGAAGCCCGATAACTGTGCCAGTGGGAAGGGCGACTCTGGGCAGGCTGTTAAACGTCTTTGGTGAGCCTTTGGATGGACTTGGGGGGGTAGAAGCTGAACAAAGGCTTCCTATCCATCGTCCGCCGCCTCCTCTAGTAGAGCAGGAGACAACCCCGCAAGTCTTGGAGACTGGGCTCAAAGTGATAGACCTTGTCACCCCCTTCACCAAAGGGGGAAAGATTGGGGCATATGGCGGAGCAGGTGTGGGTAAGACAGTTATTATCATGGAGCTTATTCGCAATATTGCTACTGAGCACGGCGGGTTTTCTGTTTTTGCCGGCGTGGGTGAAAGGTCACGAGAGGGGAATGACCTCTGGTTAGAAATGCAAAGGTCCGGAGTTCTAGATAAAACTGTTCTTGTCTTTGGTCAGATGAATGAGAGCCCTGGTGTTCGAGCTCGGGTAGGACTAACTGGTGTCACTGTGGCGGAATATTTCCGTGATGTTGAGGGACAGGATGTCCTTTTGTTCATAGACAACATATACCGGTATGTCTTAGCCAATATGGAATTATCGGCGTTGCTGGGGCGCATGCCGTCGGCAGTGGGTTACCAGCCAACATTAGGCACTGATGTTGGCGAGCTAGAAGAAAGGATAACCACAACTAAGAAGGGCTCGATCACGTCCTTTCAAGCAATCTACGTGCCTGCCGATGATTACACTGACCCGGGCATAGTAGCTACCTATGGTCACCTGGATGCTGTTATCGCCTTGGACCGTTCTATTGCTGAACTGGGCATTTATCCTGCTGTTGACCCCCTAACCTCAACCTCTCGCATACTTGACCCTGCTGTTGTTACTGAGGAGCACTATCAGGTAGCTCGGGGGGTGCAGCGAACGTTACAAAGGTATAAGGAACTACAAGACATAATAGCTATTTTGGGCATGGAGGAGTTGAGCGAAGAGGACAAGATCGCTGTGAACAGAGCGCGTCGCATTATGAGGTTTTGTTCCCAGCCGTTTCATGTGGCTGAAGTTTTCACGGGCACTCCTGGGAGATATGTGCCTATCAAGGAGACAGTGCGAGGTTTCAAGGAAATCCTGGAAGGGAAGCATGATACCCTTCCTGAGGCTGCCTTTTACATGGTGGGCAACATAGACGAGGCAGTGGAAAGAGCTGGGAAGATGAGTGAAGGATAGTGGCTACGTTTAGACTTGAGGTTGTTACTGCGGAGAGAATGGTTTTCTCCGATGATGTTAATATGGTTGTTGCTTGGGGTACGGAGGGCCAGTTGGGCATTCTCCCTCATCATGCTCCTTTAATGACCATGCTTCGGCCTGGAGATTTGCTCATAAGAAAGGATAATGAGGAGCAATATCTCGCCATAGGCGGTGGTTTCCTCGAAGTGCGTCCTGATAAGGTAATTGTTCTAGCTGATGCTTGTGAACGTGCTGAGGAAATTGATGTGACTCGTGCTGAGGCTGCCAAGCGTCGTGCCGAAGAGATTCTTAAGGCCCGAGTACCTGAGGTCGATGCCGCTGTTGCAGAAGCAGCTCTGCGTCGGTCCTTGGCTAGGCTCAAAGTAGCTGAGAAAAGGCGCCGCAGACTTAGGTGAACGGCAACTGAAAGGTAGGCCTAGAGCACCTGTAACCTGACTCTCATCTGCCCCTTAGTTGCTTTCCCGCAAGTGGTTCTCAATACGTTGACTTGTCAACACGGTTTTCTGACTCCGGAAGATAGGGGACATCGCCTGCGACAGTACTGTCCCATAAAGGCTGCCTCATACCATTTGCTTGCTATACGGATTATGTCGCACTTAAGGTAACGGTGCAAAGAACAAATGATTTGGTGGCGGTCCTCCGCTCAGGTTAGCATAGGCGAATAATAGAGGCGAACAACCTTAGGGAAGGCCCTTAGTTTGCGGAGAGGCTACCAGAACAATGGCCTGAGACTTTGTGGCCCGGTGGCTACGGAGCCATGATAATGCGGGTCACCATGATTGGGTCAGGAGTCCCTAGGGGAAGGGCTTCAATGGCTCATGCCAAGCTTGCCGGCAAGCAAATAGCCGGCGGTGAGAACGATACAGCCGATTGTAGTTCTGCAGCTGCCGTAGTGACAGCTACCTGGCGGACTGCACGTTCACCCCAGACCCAATCACCCGGATTCTACGCCGCGTGAACAACAGTAGGGGTCTTAATCCTTCCTGCTTGCGCCACGAACGTGCTCGACACCGAGCTGAGGTGGGAAAACGCAGGGTAAGTGATGGCCTATACCTATGCTTTCCCTATTCGGAATACCTTTGTGCCACAAACAGGGCAAACACCCTGTACTGCCGGTGTCTTGTTCTTCAGAGTAACTTGCTTGGGCTTCTTTATCTCTACCTTCTTTCTACACTTCATACAATAAGCTGTTGCCATAGTCTGCGCCTCCTTGGTCCTAGATTTGCTCTATTGTTACAGCACAGCCGAGGCCGTGTCAATAGCACTTAGGTCAGGCAGCTTCTGAAAGCTCCTGATATCAAGCGCTAGGTGCTTGCTGGGGCCACCTGAGTCCCCAAAATATGATGATTGCGTTCCCCAGGGGCAGGAGTCCGTGGTGACGCGTGTTCGGTTATCATATGAACGTTAGTCTCCAAAGAACACTCTTGTTAGCACTACGCCGCGACATTGAACAAAGGAGAAGGCCCTGTGCAGCTAAGAGTGCAAACTCAATCAGGCAATGGTTGGACAACCATGATGGCAGCAATCACCATGGGTATATCTGGGGCTTATCTTTGTGTCCTGCTTGTTCAATGATTCGTCACGCAACCGATCCATTGCATCACCCACTGAGGATTATCCTCCTTCTTAGAACGCCAAAGGTAATCGTAGGAGCAGCTTCAGTTCAATGGCATCCTTCGCCGCTAAGTCATCTGCAGCAAAGATAGTATCAATGTGTTTGATTTGGGCAATTTCTTTCGGCGCCTGCGTGTCCTTATGCTTCTTGAACCTACGCTCTCCCATCCACCTTCTTGGCCTCCCCAGATCCGCCTGGCCTAAGCAATACCCCAGTCCTTGTAACCCTTCCGAATGGTCGCCAGGTATTCCTGTGAAGGTTGCGTCTGTTCTGATTGTTCCACCTTGACATATGCTATGGCCCCCACAGGATCACCAAACTCTGTGAACACCATACTTTCCTTCGATTATAGATAGTAGGATAACCTTCATGTTTATCCAATGATTTCAAACACATCTCGGATATTTCGTAGACGGCACCAATGACTTTTTCACCTTTGCATGGCTTGATGCTGGCAACTCCACCACACCACTTCCTGGACCATCCAGCGAATATTAGCTTGTGATTGGGCAAGTTAGCTATGAACTTGGGCTGGGCGTCAGGGCAACGCTCCCGCATCTGCTCACGATTCAGGTTGGAGGCATAGGCAAAATAGTACATTCGATTATCTCCACATTAGGGTAGCTGAGCTATCTTCGGGGCTTGATTCCCCTGAATTCTACTTGGGATAATGTGGCTTGATTGCGTCTGTCACTTTGTCCCACTCAGCCCAAGTCAGAAATGCGCTTCCTTCTTTGGTGGGCGCTGAGATAGCATATCTCTTGGTGATAGTCACACCTTGCTTCCATATCTTTAGCGCTATTTCTCCGCCGCCATGTAGTTCCGTCTCTCCTTGGATTCTGATAACCTGTATAGGCTCAAACAGTTCTGACATGATAAACCTCCGCAAGATTTTTTTCGGCAGCATTGACAAGCCTTTTGCTTTGGGCTAGCTGCGCTGTCTCTCTTCACCTGTCAAACATCACCTGGTGCCAAGTGCCTAGTTCAGGCCTGCTATTTCTGCACTTGGGATAGTCTATGCCAAGACAACTTCTGGTGAACGGTGAACGCATTCCTCTACCAGAAGCACCGGCATCAGAAACGGCTGATGGGAGTTTGCCTGCCACTATCGAAACTAGAATGCGAGGAATAACGAGCCTTCCCATCGCGACCATTTTAACACGGTTGCAAAACTTGTCAGATACTTCAGCCCCTCGAATCTGGTGAACCAGGCTATTTGCTACAAGCCAATTCCAAAGTCACTGCCGTAGCTAGGTATTTCCACCTTTTAACCTTCAATTCGGAGGTATGTCTTGTAGTCAGACGTCTCCCCTTTGTTGTACATAGTAGGCCATCACCAACCGCCAGCAAACCGGGGTTCGTGAGCATGCCTACTTGCCACATGATACTGTTT
>JADFUX010000101.1 GCA_015222255.1 Chloroflexota bacterium | reverse complement strand
GCTGACAGCGGTTCTCAGGGGCAAAAGCAAAGCTGCTGCCCATCACGAGGAAAAACTATGGGAAAGCAAAGACCGGTGAAATATGTTATCTCATGGTATATCATAGGACACGATAGGACATCTTTTGTCTCTCACGGCAAGAACAGATGAAGGAATATAACTACTGCCCGATTTGCGCCACGCCCCTCCAAACGGGAATGATTGAAGGGAAAAAGAGGAAATACTGCCCCGAATGTGCCTTTGTTGACTACAAGAATCCTCTGCCAGTGGCATTGGCGGTTGCAGTGAAAGACAAGAAGTTCTTATTGATTAAGAGAGGAATAGCGCCCAAGAAGGGTATGTGGGGTTCTCCTTCAGGTTTTATCGAGATTGGAGAAACACCGGAAGAAGCTTGCTTAAGAGAGCTGAAGGAGGAAACTGGAGCATCCGGGAAAATCGTGAAACTAATCGGGGTCACCAGACGGGAAGATGAGGAAATCTATGGGGACATGCTCATAGTGAAATACCTGGTCAAGGTAGATGCTGAAGAGCTGACTCCTGCAGCCGATGAGGTAGAGGACGCAAGGTTCTTCGATATTGCTGAGTTACCTAGCTATTATTTTGAGCTTTTTGGAGACGTCATCGAACAGGTTCAAAATGAGGAAGTATGACGTGGAGCCAACCATTGAAGACAGAGAAAGCAGGAAACGATTCTGGGGCTAATGACAGAATTGATATCGTGGAACTACGAAGCCCTGCTTGCTACGAATATGAGTACACCTTGAAGAAGCGGCTCCAAATCGCTTTTCACACAACATTACGTAGTGGCACTCCAGAAAAGGAATAATCTTGTTTTGTACTTCTCCAGTATGCCTTCTCATTCATTGTCAAAGTCGGGGCGAGAGGACTTGAACCTCCGACCTCAGCGTCCCGAACGCTGCGCGCTACCACACTGCGCTACGCCCCGCCGTCTGTGCTATTATAAGATGCTTTAACTATCGGGGCAAGAATGAAATATTGCGTTCTCATAATCGATGGAGCAGCCGGTTGGCCCTTGCCTGAGCATGGTGGAAAGACTTCCCTGGAACTGGCAGATACTGCGAATCTTGATGCTATGGCAAGGGAAGGTTTTGTTGCACTTGCGCGTACCGTACCGCCTGGGATGGAACCGAGCAGCGCCTGCGCCTGCATGTCGCTCCTTGGCTACGACCCAAGAGTTTATTACCAGGGCAGGGGCGCCATTGAAGCCAGGAGCATGGGAATTCCTATTGGCGATGGGGAGGTCGTTTTCCGCTGCAACTTGATCACTGTCCGCGATGGTAAGATGTGGAGCTACAGTTCTGGCTACATCAGCACTGAAGAAGCTCGAGCTCTTATTGCAGGTTTGAATGAGAGCCTCGGTAATGATGAGGTGCTGTTCTACCCTGGAGTCAGCTACAGGCATATATGCAAGATAAAGGGACACGAGGAAGCTCTTCTGGCTGCTTGCACTCCCCCTCACGATATTCCAGGCAAGCCTATCGAGGAATTCCTTCCTCAAGGCCCCGGGAGCGAGTTGTTAAGAGACCTCATGGAACACTCAGAGGCAGTGCTTCGCGACCACCCCGTAAACATGGCCCGCACGTCTCGCGGTGATATCCCAGCTACGACGATCTGGCTCTTCTGGGGCAGTGGTAGAATACCTGACATGCCAACTTTCAGGCAGACTTACGGCATTGATGCTGCCTTAACGTCCGGAGTTGACCTTTTGCGAGGCTTGGCTAGAATGACAGGGATGAAGACACTGAGCCTTCCTGGTGTTACCGATGGTCTAGACAACGATTATGCTGCTCAAGCTGAAGGTGCTCTAGAGGCGCTTAAGGAACGTGATATGGTAGTCATTCATGTGGAAGCACCTGATGAGGCTGGTCATGCTGGCTCCGTTGACGACAAAGTACAGGCTATCCAAAGGGTAGATAAAGAGATGGTGAGCCGAATCCGTTCTTGGGACAGGGATGACATCCGGGTAATGATTGCGCCCGACCACGCAACACCTATCGAGGTTCAAACCCATACTGAGGAGCCAGTCCCATTCATGCTGTGGGGACCAGGATTTATGGCTAACGGGGCGAAGAGATTCACTGAGGCGGAGGCAAAAAGCACGGGCCTGTTCGTAGAGAAGGGGTATAATATTATCAGCAGGCTAATAAAAGTGAGTAAGGAAAAAGCATGACTGTAGTAGTGCAAAAGTACGGCGGCAGCTCGGTTGCTGACGCTGACAGAATTAAGAATGCGGCTCGCCGTGTGGGGAAAGCTAAGGACGCGGGGAACCAAGTGGTAGTGGTGGTCTCAGCAATGGGGGATACCACCGATGATTTGATTGCATTGGCTCAGCAAGTTACTGAGCGCCCCCGCGACCGGGAACTCGATGTTTTGCTTTCCACCGGTGAGCTGGTTTCCAGCACTCTCCTGTCCATGGCTCTGGAGAACCTGGGCTACAAGGCAGTCAGCCTGACTGGCGCTCAGGCAGGCATCCAAACCGATTCTGCTTACAGCCGAGCTCGAATTCTTCGTGTTGATGCCAGCCGCATCATCAGCGAATTGGAGAGGGATAATATCGTAATTGTGGCTGGATTTCAGGGTGTTACTCACGACATGGATATTACCACTTTGGGTCGAGGTGGCTCCGATACTACAGCCGTGGCCTTGGCTGCTAGCTTGGGGGCTGAAGTATGCCAGATATATAGCGATGTCGAGGGAGTCTACACCGCCGACCCTCGGCTTGTGCCCGAAGCAATGAACTTAAAGGAAATTGGCTACGAGGAAATGCTAGAACTAGCCAGCTATGGAGCTAAGGTGCTGCATCCCAGAGCTGTGGAATTGGGCCAGTTGTATGGTGTTACTATTGTGGTGGCTTCTAGCTTTAGCAACAGGGCGGGGACTACTATTTGTAAGGAGGCTTCTATGGAAGTGAGAAATAAGGTTAGGGGCATTGCTCATGATACCAATGTAGCCAAGATCACAGTTGTTGGTGTTCCTGACCATCCCGGCATTGCTGCGGCTATCTTTGAACCCTTGGCCAAGGAGAATGTAAGCGTGGACACCATTGTTCAGAATGCTAGTATCAACAACATCACCGACCTTACCTTCACTGTGGCTCGGACTGATTTACCCAGGGCGATGTCCTTGATGGAGCCATTGTTGAAGTCTATCGAAGCTAAGCAGTGTATCACCGATTCTACGTTGGCCAAAGTTAGCATCGTGGGCACCGGGATGCAGAATACGCCAGGCTACGCTGCCAGGATGTTCCGCACACTTCATGAAGCGGGCATTAATATCCAGTTAATCACCACCTCGGAGATTAGGATAACCTGCATTATTTCTGAGGACAAGGTCAAGGATGCTGTTGGCGCACTACATAAAGCCTTTGAGCTAGAAAAGGCTTGAGTCGCGAGTTTTTCACGGAAATCTTGCGCCATGATCTCATTTTGGCTAGAATAGTTGTCAGGTCCTGCTTGAGTGTTAATTTAAGTTACCCGAGGCAATCATGCCTATCTATGAGTATTATTGTCCCAAATGCAAGAATGAGTTTGAGCTAATGCGCCCGATGAGCCAAGTTGGCAAACCTGTCTTGTGTCCCAAGTGCGGAAGAAAGAGCCAAAAGCTTGTCTCTGCCTCCGCCTCAAAGACCGGCTCCTACGTACAGCCGCCAGCGAGATCCGCCTTTAGACAGAAGCCATAGTCAACTGGGCCCGATCCAAGAAGAATGGTGAAGCCAGATTACTAAGAGGTTTTGGGCGTTGATAAGGGCGCTTATGATGCCACCATCAAGAAAGCCTATTGCAGCTTCGCCGTGAAGTATCATCACCCCGATAGAAATCCCCGCGATAAGGAAGGATTGGCTAATATGGAGCTTTCCCCAAGGGCAAAAGAAAGGCTGGCAAGGATTGGCGAATTGTCGCAAGAGGAGAAGGACAGGCTGAAGCACTCCGAGGAACTAACACGTTTGCTCTCTGATTATTTCACTGGTAAGCTGAGTCCTGAGGATCTGTGGATGGCGCTGAAGGGGTACAAGGATCAGGGCAAGGAGTTTATGTTAGAAGAAGCGCAACTTAGTCTCATTAATGCCTTAGGCCTGGAAAGCAGTGACCTGGACTTTGAAAGGCATCGTAGCGGAATCTTGGCGGTGGAGACATTAAAGGGCGAGGGACAGTATCTTGATTTGGAGCGAAATCTAAATTCAATTCAGAGCTTATGTCAGCAATATAAGGAGAACAAAGAGCGCGCTTTCAATGCCATGAAAGCTGACATTGAAAGGCAAGTTGAAATGGCAGCCCGGCAAATGGCACAACAAACCGGAAACAAAGCGCCACCCATCGATGTTAAAGCTTCGGCAGAAGCCAGCGTGAGAAACAATCCTCAATGGAAGGACTTTAGCTCCAGGCATGAAGCCGAGTACCAATTTGCATTCAAAAAGCGCCTGGCCGAACTGCGCACCACGTCTCAAAGTTGATCGTGGTGTCAGCTACACTAGCGCCTGAAGTCATTAAGACCACCCTGGGAAGACAATCCAAGCGCCCGCACCATGGCACTACCTGTGATTCCAAAGGTTACCAGCATCTTTCAGGCTTCAGTTAGACAGCATTCATAGCCAAGGAGAAAGACATTCCACAAGAAAGACGCTACGGATGATTGTCGTGCCGGGCGCTACATCAAAACCAGCAACAGAACGAACCAGAAGCTGTGCCTGTGGTCACCGTTTTCTTATTGCAGCTATGTAGGCCTGTGAATCCGAGATGGTTGCGAATTGCGGCAGCACATTGTTCAGGGTCCAGCAATGCCACTCCTCGCTGAAAGACGTGCAGCAATCCTCGAGGATGGTAACAAGGTATCCTAAGTCACATGCGTGCCGCGCAGTTGCCTCGACACAATTATTGGTGGCTACGCCGGCAAGGACGAGGTGCGAAACATCCCCGGCTCTCAGGATCTGGTCAAGGTCCGTGTGACACAGGGCATCAGCGGTATGCTTGGTCACAACCACTTCGCTGGCAAGAGGTGCGAGTTCCCCAACTATCTGGCTGCCCCATGTGCTCTCCACAAGAGCTTCAGCATCCCTGATGCCGGTGGGCAGGGGTCCGGCTATATCGGGTATCTCAGGGTAGCCGGGTCGGAAGGCCACGCGGGCAAAAATTACCTGGAGACCATTCTCTCGGCTTGCGTTAAGCGCTGCGGCAGTATGCGTAATGCACTTTGAAGCTGCTACGGCAGCGGGGAGGCCCGAAGCCTCGAATTTGCCACCTGGCTTAACGATATCATTCTCATAGTCCATAATAATCAGGGCTGTTTTCGCCTTCTCGATGGCCGGAAACTCTTGTTTTCGAACTGTCCAATTCGTCATT
>JADFUX010000100.1 GCA_015222255.1 Chloroflexota bacterium | reverse complement strand
GTATCTTACCACCAACCTCGGTATCTCCTTTCTCTATAGCTGTTATCATCCCACCTTTATCGAACCAGCCTATGTCCTCCGGAATCATCAGTTCGTGAGGGCTAAAAGGAGCGTAAATTTCGGCAACGTCTACTTCTCCAGGCGTGATACCGGCTGTCTTGAACGCTTCCTCAGCCGCCCGAGTTGTAGCCACGAAAGTGCTGATTGATTTGTTGCACTTGTCTACGGGGATGAGGCAGGAGTTGTCATGATACTGCCCCCAGCCAGCGATATAGACGGGCTTGTCACAGACTCTCTTGGCAAGCTCTGCGGAGGCGACTACAACTGCGGCAGCGCCATCCCGAGAAGCTGCTGCGTCCAGAAGCTTTATGGGCGAGGAAAGCTGTGCAGATTTCATGACGTCGTCGACAGTAATAGGTGTTGTGAAAGTAGCTAGAGGATTACCCGCAGCATTGTTTCGATTTCTTACCGATGCTAAAGCAAAGTGTTCCTCTTTGGCACCGGTTTCGTGCATGTAACGGCGAGCTGATAAAGCGTAAGTCCAGATGATGCCGCCGCTTCCGTAGGGTTGTAAGGCAACTGGCTCAAGCATAGTTGAGCCTTTCCCTGAGCCCCATCCCTTAAACCAGCCGATTGAAGCTTCCCTCTCTGCTCCATAGCAGACGGCAAGATTTATACGCCCTAGCATAATCTCATTCATGGCGCATCTTATTGCCAGCGCGCCGGCTATAGCGCCGCAGCATATTTCAGCCATAAGCTTGGGCGCGATTCTCATATATTCACAGAGCAGGTTGGTCTGAAGTCCTATGTTGCCCACAAGGTCAGGCGTGGTGAATAGCCCCTCTATTTGCTCCTTGGATATGTTGGCGTCTTCTAGAGCTAACCTGATAGCTTCCAGAGCTAACTCACTCTCTGCCCTGTCTGGGTATTTGCCTATCTTGACAGCGCCACAGCCAATTATGGCTACTCTATTTTTCATGCTGGCCTGACAGTTAACCTGTTCTCTTGCCGGTTATTGGCTATTATACTTGGGCTACTCTTGTTCTTTCAATTCCACTATGGTTCGATTCCAACCCTGGTTGATACCTTTTGACACTCATAAGCAAAGTTGATAAGCTTGAAGAAGCTTCAGAGGAGGTGAAAGTGCCTGGGGAAACAGGTAGTGTAGATATGGAGACAATCGTCTCGCTGTGCAAGCGGCGAGGCTTTATCTTCCCTAGCAGCGAAATCTACGGTGGGCTGGGAAGCTGCTGGGATTATGGACCCCTGGGGGTGGAGCTGAAACGGAATGTGAGGAACGCATGGTGGCGAGCAGTTGTTCAGGAACGAGATGACATGTTGGGGATAGATGCCAGCATAATGATGCATCCTCAGACCTGGGTAGCTAGCGGTCATGTGGAGGGCTTCTCTGATGCTCTAGTAGAGTGCAAAGCTTGTCACCGGAGATGGCGGGCTACCGATTTGAATGGCAATAGCTGTCCTGATTGCGCTGGGGAACTGACCGAGCCGAGGCTGTTCAACTTGATGTTCAAAACCTTCATGGGCCCTGTAGAGGACGACGCTAGCATCGTTTATCTACGTCCAGAGACGGCTCAAGGCATGTTTGTTAACTTCGATAATGTGCTGGCTTGTTCCAGGAAGAAGTTGCCTTTTGGTATTGCCCAGATAGGCAAGGCGTTTCGCAACGAAATCACTACAGGTAACTTCATCTTCAGAACCAGGGAGTTCGAGCAGATGGAGATTGAGTACTTCGTCAAGCCGGGGAGTGATGAAGAGTGGTTCAATTACTGGGTGAAGCAGCGCTTTGATTGGTATTTACACCTAGGCATCAAGCAGGAGAACCTGCGTCTCCGGCAGCATGGGAAAGAAGAACTGGCCCATTATGCCAAAGACTGTTACGATGTCGAGTATCTTTTCCCTATGGGATGGGCGGAGCTTGAGGGCATTGCTAACCGCGGTGACTTCGATCTTGCTCAGCATTCCAAGTATAGCAACAAGAGCTTGACTTACTTCGATGAGGAGACTGGCGAGCACTATACGCCCTATGTTATTGAGCCTTCGGCTGGTGTTGACCGCTCGGTGCTGAGTTTCCTTGTGGACGCCTACGATGAAGACTTGGCTGAAGGGGAAATCAGGGTGGTTTTGCATCTTCACTCTGAGTTGGCTCCGATTAAGGTGGCTATTCTGCCTCTGAGCAGAAATGAGAAGCTGGTGCCGCTAGCCAGAGAGGTTTATGCTGAGCTTCGCCGTAGTTTCATGACGCAATACGATGATGCCCAGAGCATAGGCCGGCGTTATCGTCGCCAGGATGAAATCGGCACTCCCTTCTGTGTTACTGTTGATTTTCAGTCGCTGGAGGATAACCAAGTTACCATTCGGGAACGGGATAGCATGGCGCAGATTAGGTTGCCGATAAAAGAGTTAGTGAGGACTTTGCAGGCTAAGCTTGGTGGTGAGCCTTTTGCCACTCAAGATCTATGGACAGCGAAGACAGTTGATGCTTTGGAAGAATGAAGATCCTGCATTTTGCTGACCTTCATCTAGGCGTGGAGACTTATGGAAGTGTCGACCCGGCTACAGGATTGCCGACAAGGTTACTTGATGTCCTGGGGGCTTTGGATGAGGTGGTGGAATACGCCGTAGGTAATGCGGTAGACTTGGTCGTTTTCTGTGGCGACGCCTACAGAAGCCGTAACCCTTCCCAAACTGAGCAACGCGAGTTCGCTAAACGACTCAGGCGGCTGTCCGAGAAGGGAATTCCTGTTTTCCTTCTGGTCGGCAATCATGATTTACCGAGCGCCATAGGCCGGGCTACTGCTGTAGATATTTTCGATACCTTAGCCGTGAGCCATATCTATGTCGGCAAGCGTCCTGATATCTACCGCATACCAACCAAGCAAGGCTATGTGCAGGTGGTGGCGTTACCCTGGCTGAGGCGAAGCGCACTGTTGAGTCGGGAGGAGGCCAAGAATCTTAGCATAGACCAGATGAATGACCGGCTGCAGGAGATAATGACTCGGAGGCTAATGGACATGATTTCCGAGCTTGACTCAGCTTTGCCGACGCTTCTGGCCGCCCATGTATCCGTGTCAACAGCCAAACCAGGGTCGGAAAGGAGCATGGTAGTCGGTAGAGACCCCGTTTTGCTGGCGGGAAATATTGCCCATCCTGCTTTTGACTACGTAGCTCTGGGGCATGTTCATAAGCGTCAGGTTTTGTCTCAAAACCCACCTGTCGTTTATGCTGGTAGCCTGGAGCGTCTCGATTTCGGCGACGAAGCTGAGGACAAAGGTTTCTACGTGGTTGATATTGAGCTAGGAGGTAGGGAGAGGCATGCAACCTATGAGTTCCACAAGGTTGATGCCCGTCGCTTTTTGACCGTTAAAGTGGATATAGATGCTGATGACCCTGACCCTACGGCCGCTATTTTGGAAGCTATTGCCCGGCAGCAGGCGGCAATCAAGGAGGCCATAGTCAGGATTCAGCTATCTCTCCCCGGGACTCTGGAGACTTTGCTTCGGGATGGTGAGATCCATAAGAGTCTCAAGGAGGCTTACCATGTCACTATTGCCAAGGAAGTCAGGCAAGAGTCGCGCCTCAGGTTGGGTGATTGGGCAAGCGAGGAGTTAACACCGATTGAAGCACTGAGGATTTACTTGGAGACGAAGAACATATCCAGGGAACGTCAAGAGGTCCTCCTTGAATATGGGGAAAGGTTGATACGGGAAGCATGAGCAAGGATAGGACGGATTATGGTGATGGAAAGGTAGGGTGAAGTGAAGATTGGTATAAGAGGCAAGATCCTTATCCCCTTTTTGGCTTTGCTTTTTGTTTCGCTTGGCATTATCAGCTCTCTGGCACTTCGCAGCATATATGAGGTGGGTTATCTTGCCAAGCAGGACAGCAGTACCATGGGGGAGACCGTTGTAAGGAAAAGTATTGCTGCATTGGAGGACTTGGGGAGGAGACTAATACAGCGGAGGGCTATGCAGGTTGCCGAAGAGATGCAGCTTTTCGCTGAGCTTCACCCAGAGCTGGAGATTTCCGAATGGGAGGAGAATGAGGACCTGAAGGAAATTGCTGTCCGACAAGTGGGGTACACCGGGCACACCATGGTGTATGATAGCTCTTACATAGTCCATTTCCATGTAAACCCTAAGATGGTGGGAAATAACCTGCACAATGTAGCCGGTGAGCCTACCCATTTTTGGCCCATTATGGAGAGGAGCTTGGGTGGGGAAGCTTCCGGTTATTACGACTGGGAGGACCCCGAAGGAAATGTTCGGAAAAAATATATGTATTGTGTGCCTGTAGAAGGGACAGAACTTGTGGTAGCTGCCTCTACGTACATTGACGAATTCTCGGCACCTCTTGATGAGACAAAAGCAGACATAGCCTCTGCTGTTTCGGCTACCAGTCAATATATAGACGAGCGAATGGAGAAAGCTCAGTTGACTTTCATCGTGATTATTTTTGGCGTGATTTTCATTGCCGGTGGGGTGATATTTCTGCTGTCAAGGGCAATCACGAGGCCGATCCTGGCGCTTACTGAAGGTGCCGAGGTGATAGGGAAAGGCGAACTTGACTACAGCATCAAGGCGGACACTGGCGATGAAATCCAGCAACTGGCTGAGCAGTTCAATGCCATGGCTCGCGCACTGAAGGAGTCCTATGCTAACCTGGAACAAAAAGTCGAGGAGCGAACCAAGCAAGAGCGACAGCGGGCAGAGCAATTGCGCACCATAAACGAGGTCAGTCGCAAAATCAGCTCTTTTGTGAACCTGGATGAACTGATTCCATATGTAGGCAATATGCTTCGCCAGACCTTTCACTATCATAATGTCAACATCTTTCTGTTCGAGCCTGGCTCTGGGAGACTTACCCTCAAAGCGTTGAGTGTTAGTGGACAAAAGGGATTTATACCGGTGGGCGTACCGCTCGAGGTGGATGAGGATGGTATCGTGGGTTGGGTAGCTCGAACAGGTGAGCCGCTGCTGGCAAGCGATGTAG
>JADFUX010000099.1 GCA_015222255.1 Chloroflexota bacterium | reverse complement strand
GAGGGTTATTTCCACCAGTGGCCTCAGCCCAGACCCAGCCGGACTCACCATCAATGGAGAGATTCCGATTGGCTTTCCCGTACCCGGGCAAATATACTAGTGCTGCTGCGTGATTGGGTGCCAGCACGATGGCTGATCTAAGGCCTGCTCCTTTATACATAACAGCAAGGAAAACAGCATAATCCTCACAGTCACCATAGGCCAAGCCTTCATCCTCAAGTGTAGCTGCTACTTCATCGGCATTCTGGGCGAACTCCTTGAAGCCAAATTGGTCTGCATCAGAGGTATATCTTATCTTATCGCGGGCAAAGGCGAAGATTCTCTCCGCCCTCTGGTGAAGATTGGGATACTCCTCGGCAAGTTGCTGGCCGATTTGGTAAGCGCTATCAGCGTTTTCCCCTAAACTCTCAGCTACGATGATAGGGCAAAACTCCGTTTCAGAGAACGCCTGGAAAAAGCCATTATGGCCGAAGGCGCTGGTGCGACACACGTCCCAATCATCGAAAATCTGGCCTTGGTCTTCGTAGAAATCTGTCGAAGATACGGCAAAAGCAGGAGCAGGCATTATCATCAACGAGATCGCTGCGAGGAGCAGGATAGCTCTCAGACGTTTCATTATGACGGTTTATAAGGGCATTATTAGGGCGGCGTGTATTATCAGACCGAAGAAGACCAAATAACCAAAAACATAAATCCCTACTGCGATTGGACTCTGTTCAACACTGAGGAAAGGGATTTTGGGCGTCAATTTGTTCACGATGCTCAGCAGTGCAATTCCCAAAAGGAGGCCTACCAGGAAGCTAATGGCAACCAGGCCCAATCTTCTAGGATCGATTAGACTTTCCAGGACGCCACCGCCAACCACAACCGGTCCTGTCACCACCCCGTGGATAACCAAGCCCACTAGAATGAGGAAACCGCCCATGAACAGACCTACGGAAATAGGGTTTTCTCCTATTCTCTCGCGCTCGTGGATATGCGGGGTGAATGCGTCCAATATCCTGATTCCAAGCCAAGCGAGCAAAGCACAAATGAACGTCCAGATTATGACTCTAGCTAGCCAAAGTAGCACAACAACATAGAAGGCACTAGTACCTATCCAATCCATGATTTCCTATCCTTTCTCAAAATCACAGACACATGATCACCTATCTAGCTGAACTAGACCATACGCGCTATTTCATGGCTCGGACCACGACAAACGAGCCTTCTCCATAGCCTGGTTTTACAGGCTCGATCCTATCAATATCTGGTGGGTTCTCAAAGACAGTCTGACTAAATCTGAACTCCTTGAAGCCAGCCCCATGTAATAGGGAGGCAACCTCTGCTACAGAGTAAAAGGTTGCCACTCGATAGAATACGTTGTTATCTTTGTGTTGTTCATATAGTCTTCCGATGGCGCTATTCCGATCGACAAAGCCGATGATCAAGCAGCCATCAGGTTTCAATATTCTGTGGACTTCCTTGCATGAAGCTTCTGGGTCATCAACGAAACAAATGGTGGTAACCATAAGGGCAAAGTCAAATGTGGAGTTGCCAAATGGAACCGCCTCTGCCACGCCGCCAACCACTTGCATTCCGCGGCGCTGCGCAATTCTGCTCATCTGGGTAGATGGCTCCAGCCCAAGCCTAATGCCCAGAGGGACAGCAAACCTTCCGCTGCCCACGCCGATTTCGATGCCATTTTTGCTTTGGGGCAAATGTCGCCTCACAGCTTCAAGTTCCGATTCATAAGCAAATCTGTGCTTGGTGAACCAGTCTTCGTACTCGGTTACGTGCTTTTCAAACGGCTCTGTTTTTGCCATGTACGACGACTCAGTCAGCTTCACTGAGATCACCCTTCGCCGCAACTAGGTTACGGTAATTGATGTTTGAGCTATAAGCTAACCCCGCAGCGGCGAGATTCTCGGTGGCATGCAAGGTCTCAGCGAACTTGCGTCGGATAGACCGACGGGAATAAATACGGCTGGCGCATTCCCGTCCTACGGCCGAGAACTCTTGTGCTGTCATCAAAGCTGGTTTGTAGATGACCTCGGACAGGTCGTAGTGCTCCCAATCAGCCGGAAAGTCGGTGTAGAGCAGCCGTCCCTCATCCCGTAGCTTGTTGAACAGGCGAGTCCCTGGCAACGGCGTCAAGTAACTCATCTGGACCGCATCAACCCCGCTGTCCAGCACGTAGTCAGTGCGGCGGCGCAGTTTCTCCGGGGTGTCGCTATCCATCCCATAGATGAAGGCGCCCAATACAGCAATGCCATGGTCGTTGATGCGCCGGAAGACTTCTTTGTAGCCATCCACTCCCCTTCTGAAGTTCACCTTCTTGCCCATCTCCTCAAGCGCATCGGGGTCCTCTGCTTCCACCCCGAGAAAAACCATGCGGCAGCCGCTCATGGCGGCGTACTCTGGCACTTCTTCGTTGTCGGCAAAGTTCATTGATGCCTGGCACCACCAATCTTTCTTAATTCCTCGTTCGATAATCCCTTTGAATAATGCGATGGCTCTCTTATTGGCTTCCTCGCCATATCCAATGATATTATCGTCAACGAAGAAAACCCTTTTTTGTGGTATGGTCTCCAACTCATCCAGCACCTCTTCCACGGGTCGTTGGCGATAGCGGCGGCCGTTAAAGACAGTCACGGAGCAGAACTCGCAATCCATAGGGCAGCCCCTGGAGGTCTGAATGGTGCCAAACGCATACTCAGGTTGAAAGAGTTCGCGACGCGGTTGAACCATCCCCGCCAACTCCAGCCATTTTCCTTGATACGTTTGTTGCATCCTGCCGTCTGTAAAGTCGGTGATTACCTGAGGCCAGACGCTCTCCGCTTCACCGGTGACTACGGCATCCACATAGCCGAGTGCCTCCTCGGGAAGCATTGAGGCATGTATGCCACCCATCACGGTGGAGACGCCTTGTTCTCGGTAGATGCTGGCAATCTCATAGGCCCTGGGGGCAGCAGCAGTAAAGGCAGTCAGGCCAATAAGATCGGCCTGCTGGTACTTGAAAGGCTCGAAGTTCTCATCAATCAGGGCCACTTCCCAGCTATCGGGTGTTAAGGCAGCAATGATCCCCAGCGCCAGCGGCGGAAAACGGGAGCTGAGATTTACAGTTAGCCCGGCGCGGTCGGGACTGACAGGATTGATTAGAAGTAGTTTTCGCCTGCTCATACTACATCCTGGTCTTCACTCAAAAACTGGTACACTCACGCTACATCTCTGCCGCCGTTTCCCCAACGCCGAATTGCAAGACCTTGGTTGAACTAGTCAGAGCATTCCTAATCTATACCATGTCGAAAGGTAGTATAGACAGACAACAGAAGAGGTGGTGTTTCACCTTTGCAGTTTACCATTTTATTCAATATTAGTAACGGTTCCACAAGCCTCGTCTTTGCTCTCGCGCTTCCTTTTCCAATCGAAGGAAGTGTTCTTGATACCTGAGGTTAGGAGCATAGGAATAGGAATAAGCATAGCCCTGCCTGACAAGTTCGGCATCAACCATTGTATCATCTACCCATACATATCTGAGCAAGCGTCCATATTTGTCTTGATCCGTAACATCTTTTTCCAACCGAACCCTTTTGCCTGCTACTAAGTTACTATTAGCCCGGAATGCCTCCGAATAGTAGGGTTCTCCCCTCTCTGGCGTATCAATGCCAATATAGCGCACATGCTGACCATCTTCAATCTCTATGGTGTCGCCGTCGATGACACGGGTAACAAATGCGTTTTCATATTCCACAATCCAAATTTGTGATGGCTGACGCAGGACGATTTCAGGCATCCCCTTGTGAGTTTCAATCAAGCCTTTGACTCGCACCTTCTTATCTAGATAATAGGTTTCAGGATTAGGTGGGAACTTGGTTCTTTCGTCTCCCCAGATAATGGCTTTGAAATATCCTTCGCCTGGATCGTGGAAATCCATGAAAGTTGGCTGTCCCTCAAGACTCTCGGCGTAGTAGCCTCGGACTACAACGCCTTCGACTATTGTGATTTCTCCCTGCTGAGACAAGAGTTCATCAGTAGCTAATGCATTAATCACCAGACATTCGTCTGATGAAGGTGCTGGCCCCCTGCAGCCTGCAACTAAGGTAAGCAGCAGAACAGCTAATGCAAGGAGCAAGAAACAATACCTTCTGCCTTTGTCCCTCATTCTACCGTAGGTCTTCCGCCTGTCCTTGATTATTATATTGTCGCAGGCTGACTTTGGGAATAGGAACCTGAACAGACAGCTGATTCTAGTTGAGATAGTGTTGCCAAGAGCATGAGATTATGAGAGATGATACTTCATCAATCATATGAACGAGTACGGGAGCTTCTAATTTAGCGTAGCTTAAGGTAAACTTTAGTAGCATGGCCTTGAGATACAATCCTCAGGAAATCGAGAAGAGATGGCAGGAGAGGTGGGCTGCTGACCATATTTACGAGGTGAAGGAAGATAGCGGTCACCCCAAGTTCTATGCTCTGACCATGTTTCCTTATACTTCGGGAGACCTGCATATTGGGCATTGGTACGCAGTGGTGCCCTCGGATGTCTACGCCAGGTTTACGAGAATGCGAGGCTATAATGTGCTTCATCCTATGGGCTTTGATGCCTTTGGGTTGCCTGCGGAAAACGCGGCAATTAGTCATGGGATTCATCCCTATGAGTGGACGATGAGGAATGTTGAAAACATGCGGCGACAGCTCAAGAGCATAGGAGCAATCTACGATTGGAATCGCGAGGTGATTAGCTGCCTCCCCGACTATTACAAGTGGACACAATGGTTTTTCCTGAAGCTTTACAAGGCTGGCCTGGCTTACCGGGCTAAGGCCCCCGTTAATTGGTGTCCTCGATGCCAGACCGTGTTGGCTAATGAGCAGGTGGTCGGTGAGGGACTATGCGAGCGTTGTGGCACACCAGTGACCAAGAGGGATTTGGAGCAGTGGTTCTTCCGCATTACCAAATATGCTGAGGAGCTTCTTGACTTCAGTCGTATGGAGTGGCCAGAGCGCATAAACACAATGCAAAGAAACTGGATTGGCAAGAGCGAGGGGGCGGAGATTTCCTTTGGACTGGAGCGTGGGGGTGTCGACCAGAAGGAGATTAGGGTGTTTACCACTCGCCCTGATACTATTTTTGGAGTGACCTTTTTCCTTCTGGCTCCTGAACATCCTTTGGTTCGCAAGCTGGCTAGTCCAGAGCACAAGGCTGAGATAGATGAGTATATCGTCTGGTGTCAGCGCCAAAGTGAATATGAACGGACAGCTTTAGGGAGGGAGAAAACCGGGGTCTTCTTGGGAAGCTATGTTACCAACCTATTAAATGGGCAGAAAGTTCCTATCTGGATTAGCGATTATGTGCTGCCGAGCTATGGCACGGGGGCGGTGATGGCAGTTCCTGGTCATGACGAGCGCGACTTTGAGTTTGCGAAGAAGTTTAATCTCCCTATTCGAACTGTCATCGCACCCATGGGTTGGTCTGGCGAGCCACTAAGCCAGGCATATACTGGGCCGGGCACTATGGTGAACTCTGGGGCATTCAGCGGCTTGCCAAGTGATGAGGGAGCCAAAGCAATCTGTCATTTGATAGAGGAAAACGGATGGGGGAAACAGACTGTAACCTACCGTCTTCGCGATTGGCTTATCTCCAGACAGAGGTATTGGGGAGCGCCTATACCCATGGTTTACTGTGATAGGTGTGGAGTTGTTCCTGTGCCTGAGGAGGATCTGCCTGTTCTACTGCCTCCTGATGCCGAGTTTAAGCCCACTGGAGAATCTCCTCTAAAGCATTGCCAGTCATTCGTTAATACTACTTGCCCTGATTGTGGTGGACCAGCACAGAGAGAAACCGATACCATGGATACCTTTGTGTGCTCTTCTTGGTACTTCCTGCGCTATGCCAGTCCCAAGACCGAGGATGCCCCTTTTGATGCTGAGAAGCTGAAGTATTGGCTACCTGTGGATTTGTATACTGGCGGTGCTGAGCATGCTGT
>JADFUX010000098.1 GCA_015222255.1 Chloroflexota bacterium | reverse complement strand
TTTGGCAAGCATTCCAAAGGAAAACGACGTAGGCGCGCATCTCACAAGATCAGGTTCTGGAGGCTACCCACGGTTAGTGCCGCTGCTATCATTACTCCAGTAGCTATAAGCGTCCTTCTCGCACCTAGCTCCCGAGCCAGTACCACAAAGGTAGCTACGCAGGGGAAAGACATAGCTAGAACCGTACTGCTGATAACCAGTTGCTTGGCCGTTAGCGCTAAGGGAGCTAGCATGCCCATAGCCACGTCCTTACGCAAAAAGCCAATAGCCAGGGCTACAACTGTCTCCTGGGGCAGGCCCAACAGCGTCGTCAATATCGGACTGAAAAGATTAGCAATAGCATCGAAAGCTCCTACAGCATAGAGAATATTCACCACAAGCACGGTGCCCAGGACTATGGGCAAAGCTTCTTTGAGAAAGCCGGAGACGCGGAGCCAGAGCTTCTGGCCGACGACACGCCACAGCGGCAAGCGATAGGGCGGAATCTCGAGCAGAAGTTCCGGGCTGAATCCCTTCACGGTACGATTAAGGATGAGCCCTATGATAACCCAAGATGCAAACAAACTGCCGTAGACGATAGCTACGTATTGAACACCCTGCTGCCCTACCATTCCTATTATCATAGCTTGCAAGGCCGCGCAGGGAACGGCAACAGAAATCAAAGTAGCGGCAATAAACCTTTGTTTACTGCTCTCCAGAATACGTGTTGCCATGACCGCAGGCACGTTGCATCCAAAGCCGAGGATGGTGGGAATAATGGCGTAACCGTGTAGCCCCAACCTGTGGAACATGGTATCCATCAATACTGCCAAACGGGGCAGGTAGCCAATGTCTTCCAGTATTCCTAACGCCAGGTAGAAAGAGACGATGTACGGTAGCACTGCTGCAAGCGGGATGTAGAGTCCAGTGCTCAACAAACCGAACGACTGAAAATAGTCAATTTCCCCACCAATAAGGTTGCCTATCAAGACGGTATGCCAGAAAGTCCCTGGCTCCAGAGCAACGCTGAGTTTCATTAAGACTGGAGTCCACAAATATTCGAATAGAGGGTCCGTCACATAGCCAATGATTCCCTCGCCAACAAATCGGATGAACCAAAAGGTGGCAAAGAGAACCAGCACGGCGATAAGAAAGCCACTTATGGGATGATTGCTGGCATCTTCCAAACGCTCATACCAGGTATGGTGGCGATGGGTCAACGTTTGCACTTGGCTAGTGATGTTGCCAACTCTTGCCCAGCGTTCATCGCTACTAGAACCAGAATAGGTAGTCTTGGGCACCTTCGCTTCCGGAAGACGCCTCGCTAACTCTCTTATTCCCTGGCCGGTTACCGCCACCGTAGGAACCACCGGTACGCCTACAAGTTCTTCCAGCTTGGCGGCGTCAATATGTATTCCTCGGTGGTGAGTATCATCCCACATGTTGAGAGCAACAATTACCGGGATTTGTCTCTCCAGCAACTGCAAGGTTAGATTGAGATTTCGCTCCAAATTGGTGGCGTCAACGACATCTATGACTAAATCCCCCTCTTTGAGCATCTCCACAGCCACCTCTTCCGCCTTAGAAGTTGGTTCGAGGGTATAGGTACCGGGGACATCGATAACTTGAGCTTGGCCTTCTCCCAACTTCAGATATCCGGTAGTGAAGCCGACAGTAGTGCCGGGATAGTTGGAAGTAATAATGCGCGTGCCCGTCAGCCGAGAAAAGAGGGCACTTTTGCCCACATTTGGGTTACCCACAAGTAGGATCCGCATGACCTTCTAAGGAAGTTCCGAGGCAGATATTTAGCCCACTTCGACTACTATTCTGTTGGCCATGCCGAAACCAACAGCTACCTGTGCACTATCTACTCTGAGGGTAACGGGCCCGCGAAAGAGAGTAGTACTTATCTTCGTCACCTTCTTCCCTGGCCTGATACCTAAAGCGTCCAGTCGCCGGATTAAACCTCGCCCCCCGTGAATGTCAATTACAGTGCCAGTCTGTCCCATTCCCATCTGGACTAAGGTGTATTGTCCCCTTTGGCGCATAACCATGATTTGTCCCCTGTGTCTAGAATGACTCACGAGGGTTCCCATAATACTGATTCATCACCAGTAGCTGCCTCAGCTTAATGAGCCCCCGCCTGGAATTATTTTCGCTCCCGAGCCAAAATGGCCCAAACATTACGTCGCAAATGAGGGCAGAGAAATGAGTGAACCTGGTTAAACGGTTCATTTTCCCAGCCATGCGCTCCCCTGGAATCCTTGAGTTTTGTTAGGCTTGCCTAACTTTTAGCCTTTAAATTTTTTACTCGCTTGCTTTCTTCACTTTCGAGATTCTCAACAGACATTCCTCGGGAAGCTCTCCATGCTCCAGATAGTACTTGTATCGCTTGGAGAAATTAGCCTCTCCCAGTGGACAAGCCTGTGTGAACTGCAGGAACTTTGTTAGTCTCTCCAAGCTGAGCCGGCTGATAACGTGCTCAATCTTGCAGGCATCCTCCTCAGCCGTCCCAGGATCGATATCCAGCGCCTGAGAAAAAAAGCAGCTCAATGCCTTATGGCGGCCAACTACATCCTTAGCAGCCTTGTCTCCTCGCGAAGTAAGCTCTATGTAGCCATATGGCTCATGCCTTACAAGTCCTTCACCGGAAAGCTTCTTAAGCGCAGAGGTAACGCTGGGCATCTTCACATGTAGGACTTGACTAACTTGCTTGACCCTTACTGCCTTTCCCTCCTCTCGAAGGTTAGCTATGGCTTCCAGATAGTCCTCCATGCTAGCCGTCTGCTCTCTTACCATTTGCTCACCAGAATATTGTTAGACTCGTCTAACAATAGATTACCACGCGCATGTTTGCTGCGTCAAAGGTGCCGAATGCTGCTCTAGTAGTAGAGGCAAGACAGATTCAGTACAGAACCAGCCACAGAACGCCGCCCACGATTGCCAGAATACAACCGAGTATAAGTGAGATGTGACCACCAGTCCGCCATGCATTCATCCAGGAGCGTTGCGGCTCACGCTCGATAAACTCCCTCAAGTCCCTGCGACCTAACAGGGAGTCATAATAGGCTTTCTTCTCTCTCCTGTCCCAAGCAATAAAGGCTAAACCTAGAAGGAGAAAGAAGACCCCCATACCCAAGATGATTTGACAGGTGACAAGTGACATATCTATTTGAGTTCAACTACTGCTCCGGCAGCTTCCAGTTTTTCTTTTGTGGTAGTTGCCTCTTCCTTGCCTACCTTCTCCTTCACTACCTGAGGAGCACCCTCGACCAGGTCCTTAGCCTGCTTTAGCCCTAAGGTAGTCACCTCGCGGACTGCCTTTATCACTTCGATCTTCTTTTCACCAATTTCCTTGAGGGTAACGGTGAACTCTGTCTGCTCCTCCTCCGGAGCTGCCTCCGCAGCTCCTCCCGGCGCAGCGGGTGCAGGAGCAGCAATTACGGGAGCAGCGCTAACCCCAAATTCAGCCTCCAGGGCTTTGACTAGGTCTGCCAGCTCTACTACCGTCATATTCTTAATGGCATCCAAAATCCGTTCCTTGGTAAGCGACTCAGCCGATTCTTTTGTCGATGCACGCGCCGTTACTCTCGGTGTAGCTTTCTCTGCCTTAACTTCTGAAGACATCGTCTCCCTCCTTCTAGTTATCGCTTAATTATAGCTTGCAATGAAGTCAACAGCCCTTGGAAGGGTGAGCTCAATACATTGTGCAGACGCCTTACAGGAGCTTGCAATTGACCTACTAACCTGGAAAGCAAAACGTCTCTGGGGGGCAGCCTAGCCAAGTCTTGGACTCCATCAGCCGAAAGCACCTGGTCCCCAAGCAAAGCTCCCTTAATCTGTAGCACTGCGCTTGTGGACTTGATATATTGGCTGAGAACTCTGGCCGGCTCAACTATATCGCCATAGCCAAAAGCCAAAGCTACAGGCCCCTCAACCAAACTCATGACCTGGGGCTTATTGGCCTTGTCAGCAGCCAAGCGAGTTAACGTATTCTTGACCACGCGAAAATCTGTCCCCGCTCGATACAAAAGCTGCCGCAGCTGTGCCATGTCCTTAGCCGTCATACCTTGGTAGCCTGTGGCGATAATGACTGTACTTCGAGCTAAGTCTTCTGCTATGCCGTCAATGATCTTAGCTTTCTTTTCTTTTAACATCAGTCCTCAATAAGAATGCCCCATGGCAGTGACACAATATTTCACAGTTCCCAAGTCAAATCCACATCCGCAGTCTCACTGCTTAAACCTCTGAAGCAGCCACTGTTGGCTGGTGCAATTACGTCAAACTAACAAGGGCTAAGCAGCCAAAGCTACCGTAGATTTCATGTCCAGCTTAATTCCGGGCCCCATAGTGGTACACAGTGATATGCTTTGAATGTACTGCCCTTTAACTCCACTGGGCTTAGCCTTGATTATGGCTTCAATGATCGCTGCCATATTCTCCACCAGCTTCTGGGTATCAAAGCTAGCCTTGCCTATGGGCAGATGGATAATCCCTGTTCTGTCCAACCTAAACTCCACCCTGCCTTTACGCGCTTCGTTGATAACCCTGGGCAAGTCTACGGCAGGCACTATAGTGCCTGACTTCGGATTAGGCATTAACCCTCGCCTACCCAAAATCCGCCCCAGCTTAGCCACCTTATTCATGACGTCCGGTGTAGCTACAGCAGTGTCAAAATCAAGCCAGCCAGCTACAATTCTGTCAATAAGCTCCTCGCAACCTACGTAATCAGCTCCAGCTTCCTCAGCTATTCTTACGGCTTCGCCTTCAGTTAAGACCAGAATACGCACTTTCTTGCCCAATCCATGGGGCAACATGGCTACACCACGAACTTGCTGGTCAGCACTACGAGGGTTAGCCCCCATCCTTAGATGAAGCTCAAATGTCTCATCAAAGTGAGCATAACTGGCTTGCTTGGCCAGATCTATAGCCTCAGCAGGCAAATAAGCCTGGAGCCTATCTACTAACCCAATGGTCTGCTGATAGTTCTTACCGTGCTTGGTCATCTTAGTCTACCTCACCTCAATACCCATGCTGCGGGCCGTGCCCTCAATAATACTCACGGCTTTGTCAATGTCAGTGGTGTTAAGATCAGCCATTTTGCTTTTGGCAATATCATGAATCTTATCCCGACCCAGCTCACCTATTCTATCTTGCCGCACATCGCCACTACCCTTATCTGCACCCAAAGCCCTCCGCAGCAAATCGGACGCCGGCGGCATCTTGGTGACAAAAGTGAAGGAGCGATCTACATAGATAGTTATCTCAGCAGGAACAATGAAGCCTTCTTGCGAAGCAGTCCTCTCATTGTACTCCTTACAGAAAGCCATAATATTAATACCGTGTTGCCCCAAAGCTGGTCCCACCGGTGGTGCCGGACTGGCTTTGCCTGCTGGAATCTGTAGCCTGATCACCTTCCGAATCTTCTTCGCCATCTATAGCCTCTCCAGATCCAAAACGTCTAATTCCACGGAAGTCTGCCTCCCAAATAGATTGAGCAGAACTGTTAACTTGCCTTTGTCAAGATTCATTTCGTCCACTTTCCCAATAAAATCTACAAAAGGGCCCGTGGTTATGCGAACGCTTTCCCCCTTTCGAAACCCTATACTGATCTCGGCAGGAGCTTCGTGCATGCGTTCCAGAATCCTGTCGGCCTCTTCCTGAGTCAACGGCGAGGGTTTGGAGCCACCACTGGCAAATCCCACAACCCCCGGAGTGTTTCTGACCATATCCCAGCTTTCCTCATCCAGATTCATCTGAACCATGATATAGCCTGGAAACAGCTTTTTGCTTACGGAGCGCCGCTGACCTCCTTTGATCTCAATCTCCTTGACAGTAGGTATTACCACGTCAAACACTTTATCCTCAACGTCCATAGATTTAGTGCGCTGGTCGAGGTTTCGCTTTGCCTTTTCCTCACGACCAGAATAAGTATACACCAGATACCAGTGCCCGTTGCCTGTCATCACTAACCACCTAGAAATACTTTGGCCAATTGAGTAAACCCATAATCTAAGCCGCCCAGAATTATGCCCATGATAACACAGACAACAAGCACCATGGCGCTCAGGCGAATGGTCTCTTGCCTGCTGGGCCACGTTACCTTTCTGAGTTCACCTACGACATCAGGAACAAAGCTGAATCTCGACTTCTTGGCTTGACCAGCTTTCCCCCGGCTAATTTTCCCTTTGTCAGGGCGACTCTTCATAGGCAAAGTGTGATCCTACTTGACCTCACGATGAATGGTGTGGACACGACACCGGGGGCAAAACTTCTTCAATTCCAGGCGCTGGGGATCATTCTTCTTATTCTTCATGCTGGTATATGTCTCCCGGTGGCATTCAGTGCAGCCAAGATGGATAATAAGTCTCGCCTCTCCCTTCCTAGCCATGCTCAGTTCTTAACGTCGGTGACAACACCGGCACCTACTGTTCTACCTCCCTCTCTAATAGCAAAGCGCAGCCCTGGTTCCATAGCCACAGGGTAGATAGTCTTAATCTTCATATGAGCTAAGCTATCTCCAGGCATGGCCATTTCCACGCCTTCCGGTAGACTTATGACCCCGGTGACATCCATAGTTCTAATAAAGAACTGCGGCTTATAGCCTGTGAAAAACGGCGTATGTCTGCCACCTTCCTCCTTACCTAATATATACACCTCAACTTCGGCATCAGTGTGAGGTCTAACCGTCCCTGGAGCTGCCAGCACCTGCCCCCTCATTACGTCGTCTCGTACTACACCTCGCAACAAGCAGCCAACGGCATCTCCAGCCTCAGCATAATCTAAGGACTTATGAAACATCTCGACACCAGTAACCACCGTCTTTCGCGTGTCTCTTATGCCTATTATCTCCACTTCGTCGCCAACTTTGACCGTGCCCCGCTCTACCCTTCCTGTAGGTACTGTTCCGCGCCCTTTGATACTGAACACATCCTCAACAGGCATCAGGAAAGGCTTGTCCTTATCTCGGGCTGGCATCGGAATGTATTCATCCATGGAGTCCAACAACTTCCATATGCCACCGCACCAGGGACATTCCCTCTTGCCACAGCCGCACTCCAGAGCCTTAAGAGCGCTCACCCTAACGATTGGGACTTCGTTTCCAGGGAAGCCATATTGAGTGAGCAAGTCCCTAACCTCCATCTCCACCAAATCTAGCAGTTCAGGATCCTCCATCAAGTCGACCTTATTCAGGGCTACCATCAAGCGTGGCACTTCCACCTGACGAGCCAGGAGAATGTGCTCCCTTGTCTGAGGCATAGGTCCGTCATCAGCAGCAACCACCACCACAGCTCCATCCATTTGCGCAGCCCCAGTAATCATATTCTTTATGTAGTCAGCATGCCCAGGGCAATCAACATGACAATAGTGGCGCTTCTCCGTTTCATATTCAATATGAGCGATAGCGATCGTCAGTCCCCTGGCTTTCTCCTCAGGCGCATTATCTATACTTTCAAAGGCCCGAAAGTGACCGAGAGCAGCTTTCGATAACACCAGGGTCATCGCCGAAGTCAACGTTGTTTTACCGTGGTCAACGTGACCTATGGTGCCCACATTGATATGAGGTTTGGTGCGAACAGACACTTGCTTTGCCATTACGACCCCCTTTTCTTTGATCCAGTAACCTGAATTTGCCCAGCCCACAACCAGATTCGAACTGGTGACCCCGTTCTTACCAAGAACGTGCTCTGCCTGCTGAGCTATGTGGGCATATTATCTGGTGGAGGGGGTAGGATTCGAACCCACGAAGCCCAAAGGCGGCAGATTTACAGTCTGCTCCGATTAACCACTCCGGCACCCCTCCCACCTCTAATTTACCACAAAGCGACTAGAAAAGTCCAACCCAGCCCGAGAGGGGATTCGAACCCGCTAGCCTACCGATTACAAGTCGGTTGCGCTACCATTGCGCCACTCGGGCAAGTTTCGCCTCGATAGTATAAAGAAGGCGAGTACACTATGTCAACTCGAGGTGTTAGCTCTGTCGCTGTTAGCTCCAAGGTAGAATGATACCTTAATCCACAAGTACAAATTGTACCTTGAGCGGTTCTTAAGCTAGCACCTCTGGAAAAGGAGATGTGCTCAAGTTCCTAAGAAGACATCAGGTACTCACTTAAGCTCTCCAGAGGCAAATCACCCAGAGAGAGTCAGCCCAGGAACTAGAGATTTCCTTGTCTCAGGCAACGAGGCTGCTGAACAGGCTTAGACAGATTGGGGACAACCCTAATTGCCTTTTCTACGATCGGCTTCAGCCTCCGACTATTAGGCTACCTGGGGACGGAAGAGACAAGGTGCTAGCTCTAACGCTGGACAATAGAGGACGCTCTAACCCCCTCGTTGCTGATGTCCTCTGCTATGAGACAGGCATCACAGTTCATCCCAGGGAGGAAACGTGAGTACGGTAGAAGGAGCAGTTCCTTTCTGAGCTACCTCACATCATCAACAAGGATAAATGTAGCCCACAGCTTATGGTCTTTGACCTCACCCAAGGGTATCATTCGAGCCTATGGGTAAAAGATATCATTTTGCTTTGTGGACAACACACGTCTAGGTTAGGAAGCCGTCATGAAACCCGGCCCTGGTTAGCACAATGCACCGCCAGTGATGAGCGACTCCCTCCCGTCATTCTCAGCCTTTCGCTACCACCGAGGCTGAGGGTTGAACGATCTTGGGGTGAATTCGGTTTGAATTGAAGGCCAACTTGGGCTAGAATACACAAAGCGATGTGCCTTGCCATACCTGTCAGAGTTGTCTCCATAGAAGGCGATGAAGCTGAAGCGGAGATTGGAGGAGTGAAGCGTAGAGTCAGCATCGTGCTCACTCCGGAAGTGAGGGTAGGGGACTACGTATTGCTTCATACAGGCTATGCCATAGGCGTCGTGGATGAAGCTGAAGCCGAGGAGACCCTGAACCTCCTGGAAGAGATAGCACGCCTCAGTGAAGTTCATCGATGAGTACCAAAATAGCGAGCTAGCGAAGGGGCTAGCTCGAGAAATCGCCAACCATTCCACTAAGCCGATCAGGCTAATGGAATTCTGCGGCGGGCATACGCATGCCATAATGAGATATGGAATTCGCCAGCTCGTGCCTAGAACGATTGAAATGAGATCGGGGCCGGGCTGTCCAGTGTGTGTCACAGCAACCTCTGATTTAGACAAAGCTATTGCCCTAGCCGGGTTGCCTGGTGTCATTATCACTACCTTTGGAGATATGATAAGGGTTCCCGGCAGCTACTCTACCTTGCAACAGGCAAAGGCTGAAGGAGCAGACGTAAGGGTTGTCTACTCCACCCTGGATGCCTTGGAGATAGCCAAGGCTAATCCCAAGAGATCAGTCGTATTTATCGGCATCGGCTTCGAGACTACAGCTCCAACTATAGCTGCTTCCATAACCAAGGCATACCAAGAGACAGTAGAGAATTTCTATGTCCTTTCCTTACTCAAGTTAACCCCACCCGTAATGAGAGCACTGCTCAATTTGGGCGAGGTAAAGCTAGACGGTATCATTGGCCCGGGACATGTCAGCGTCATAATCGGCTCTTCTCCTTATGAATTCATCCCCAAGAATCATAACATTGCCTTCGCTATCTCGGGTTTCGAGGCATTGGATATTCTGCTCTGTATAGACAAGTTAGTGCGGCAAATTGAGAGTGGCCATCCAAAAGTGGAAATAGCCTACTCTCGTGGGGTGAGGCCTGAAGGAAATGCGAAAGCTTTAGAACTAATGAACGAGGCCTTTGAGGTTGACGATGCTAACTGGCGAGGGATAGGTGTTGTTTCTCAAAGCGGTCTAAAGATTAATGAGAAATATCGACGTTTTGATGCTGAGAAGGCTTTTGCGGGATTGCTTCGCTTTGCTCCCAGCGACGAGCCGGCAAGTGAGTCCAAGGGATGCCGCTGTGGAGACATACTCCGTGGCGTAGCAACACCACTTGAGTGCAAGCTCTTTGGAGGACTCTGCACTCCAGAGAATCCGGTTGGTCCCTGCATGGTCTCCAGTGAAGGTGCCTGTGCCGCCTACTGTCAGTACGAATCGCCTCGGGACTCTGAGAATTCTGGGGGCAGAATATAGAGTCGACCCATGAGTGATGCTATCCTTCTAGCCCATGGCAGTGGCGGTAGATTAAGCCACGAGCTAGTGAAAGCGAAATTACTTCCTTTTCTCGCTAATCCCATGTTAAACAGGCTTGATGATTCAGCTATCTTTGAAGCCAATGGTCGCCTATCTTTCACCACCGATAGCTACGTAGTCAACCCCATCTTCTTTCCCGGGGGAGATATCGGTAAGTTGGCTGTTTGTGGCACCGTTAATGATTTATCCATGAGCGGATCTAAACCGGCATATTTAAGCCTATCCCTAATCATAGAAGAGGGTTTCTCCTTGGGTGAACTTGACCTCATACTTCAGTCAGTAAAGGCATCCGCTGAGGAAGCCGAGGTAGTCATAATCACCGGAGATACCAAGGTAGTAAACCGGGGACAGGCTGACAAGCTATTCATCAACACTTCAGGAATAGGTATCATACCTGATGGAGTCGATATCTCGGGAGCCAATGCCAGGGCTGGGGATAAAGTCATCTTGAGCGGTACTGTTGGCGACCATGGCATAGCTGTTATGAGCCAGCGTGAAGGATTAAAGTTCTCCGTGCCCGTGGAAAGCGATTGTGCCCCACTCAACAAATTGGTCGCTCAAATGCTGGAAGCCTCAACTAAGATTCATTCCCTTCGTGACCCTACCAGAGGTGGATTGGCTACCACTCTCAACGAATTTGCCCAGCAATCCAATGTGGGCATCATAGTAGAGGAGGATAGGATACCAATAGCTGAAGGAGTTAGGGCTGCCTGTGAGCTCTTGGGCTTCGATCCTATTTATGTGGCCAACGAAGGCAAACTCGTGGCTATAGTTGAGCCTGATGACGCTGATAGGATTTTGGCTACAATGAAGGAAAATCCCTACGGCAGAAACGCCGCCATCATTGGGAGGATAACCAATGACTATGCTGGCAAGCTAATAATGAAAACAAAGCTAGGTTCGTCCCGAATTGTTGATATGCTGACTGGAGAACTTTTGCCACGGATATGCTAGAAAAGGCAAACCAGCCAAAGATTGTTGTCTTGGGAGTGGGCAATCTACTCCTTCGAGATGAGGGGGTTGGAATTCACTTGGTACAAGCGTTGAATGGAGATGACTTGGGCTACACCAACTTGGAGGTCATAGACAGCGGAACTTCTCCAGACATTCTATCTGTTGTCGAGAGTGCAGACAAGCTAATCATAATCGATGCTGTTAAGGGAGGTGGGGAGCCGGGAACAATCTACCGCTTCAGTGTTGATCAGGTAAACTTGGATTCGCCCATCAGATTGTCTTTGCATCAAATGGGTGTAGTAGACAATTTGAGGATACTAGACTTGTTAGGCAAACAGCCCAGAAACACAGTCATTATTGGGATTGAGCCCAAGACAGTGGATTGGGGGCTAGAGCTGTCGTGGGAGGTAGAAAAGAAAATGGCTGAAATCACCAGACTGGTGAAGAAAGAGATAGAGGAGACCGAGCAAGATGAACTCCATTGGCGTTGATATTGTAGAAATACATCGCATCGAATTAGCAATCGAGAGATGGGGTAAGCGCTTTCTGAATCGGATTTACACCGAAGCTGAACTCAAGATATGTGAAAGTCGTGTTTCATCTTTAGCTGGTCGATTTGCTGGTAAGGAAGCGGTAATGAAGGTATTGGGCACCGGGGCCAAAGGAGTCAACTGGCGAGAAATTGAGATCCTTGCTGACGCTCGTGGCAAGCCCTTGGTCAAACTCTGCGGCAAAGCTGAAAACAAAGCCAAGGAATTAGACTTGAGCGAATTCTCCGTCAGCCTTTCCGATACCAGGCACTATGCCGTTGCCGCAGCCATAGGCGCATAGCCAGCTAGGGATTTCCCTGGTATGATTGTGTCTATGCCAGCCAAGGTGATAAGCTGTGTGGCGTTTGGATTCAGACAGGCCATGTTGAAGTGGAGAAGGATAGCTTGCCAGGGTAAGGCAATCGCAGGTTATCACATGAGGGCCATAGCTTCATAGATAGGGGTGGTCATCAGCATGAAAATGATAGAGGAGAGATCAGGTATGGGGCGATATCTATACGGCAGGTTCCACTTCATGAAAAGTGATTCCGGTCACGAAGGCAGCTAATAGACATGCTACACAGTAATGGTTGGATGCGTCTGGTCCCAGGGAGGCACGAATGTGGCAAAGCGGGAGTATGGAGCATGTCACAGATGAAGACAAGGTCAATTTGCATAGTATCACTGGTGGTTACTAGTATTATTGTTGGCTATCTCTTCTTTGCGGGGTGGCTTTTGGGTTTTGTGATAACGAAATACATGGCTGGCAAAACAAGTGGAAAACAGGGTAGGATCAAATCAATCATCATCCCTCTCGGGAAGTACAGGGTCCACCTTCACCATTGGCTTATCTGTTCCGGGGTAGTGATTTTTGTTCTGATAACAGAGGTTCGCTTCTTGGCTTCACCGATATCCTACGGAATTCTAGGCGGTCTGGTTTTCCAAGGTATCTACTGTTACAGCGATTGGCATAAGATTCTAATTACCGCGAGACATCAAATAGAGAAAACAGCACTACGTAGTGCTGAGCACCTATTGAGGAGGGGGTAGAATAGGGCTTGATTTTGCCGTCGGATGCATTCTAGCGTTCCCTGATGTTGCTGTTACCCATTAGAAAACCCCCAGCCCAATTGCTTCAAAAGGCAAAAGTATAGAGAACCAAGCAAGTCCTTAGAGTATTGGCGTCGGTAGATATCACGTAGGTCACAGGCAGACCCGCCCGAATGGGGTTTCAAATGATGGGACATTCAACCGTGTGGTCCCGATTTTTCCCCTATCTTAGCCTTCACACTTCTGGCGATTTGGGGCAAGATTTCGCCTGTCTTACCCTGGATCAAATAGTCCGACACCCCTTCATGGGTAAGCGGGGTTGGTTCCGCATTGACTTCGATTATCTTCGTGTCCGATTTACGCTCGGATACATAC
>JADFUX010000017.1 GCA_015222255.1 Chloroflexota bacterium | reverse complement strand
TTCATACATATTGGCATCCATAGCTGGTGCTATGACCACAGGTGCTTTGGTTGCCAGCACTGTGCAGCACAACAGGTCATCAGAAATGCCGGCAGCCAGCTTGGCAATAACATTAGCCGTAGCTGGAGCGATGACTATTAGATTGGCCGCTTCAGCCAAAGATATATGTTCCATGCTGAAGTCAGAGGCCAATTCAAACATCTCAATAGCTACGGGTCTCCCTGTGATGGTCTGAAAAGTCAGGGGGCATATGAACTGAGTGGCTGCCTTTGTCATAATCACATCTACTTCTGCTCCTGCTTGAGTCAAGTGGCTAGCAACGTCTACTGCTTTATAGGCAGCGATGCTCCCCGTCACCCCTAAGACAATAGTCTTCCCATCCAACATGATGCCCCCTCAGCTCTTCTCCGTCTCGTTCATTTCATAAATGAGGCGCAATCCAATTAACGTTAGATCACTGTTCACTATGTCTATCGCGGGCGTCTCTTCAGCCAGGAGTTGCGCGTAGCCCCCTGTGGCTATCACTTTTGTCTTACTCCCTAGCTCTTGTTCTATTCGCCGGACCATGCCTTCGATAAGCCCGATGTAGCCGAAGACTATGCCTGATTGCATGGCGGAAATCGTGCTTCTTCCAATCACCTGTTTAGGGCGAACTAATTCTATTCGGGGCAGCATGGCAGTGCGCGTGAATAGTGCTTCGGTGGCTATGGCGATCCCCGGGGCTATAGCTCCTCCAAGGTAATCGCCTCCGCCAGATACAACATCAAAGGTAGTGGCAGTACCGAGGTCGATAATAATTACAGGCTCTCCATAAAGGTGATGAGCTGCGACAGCATTTACTATTCGATCAGGCCCAACCTCCCGAGCGTTGTCTATGGTAATGCGTATTCCAGTTCTAACTCCGGGCTCAACTACCAGTGGTGAAATGCCCAGGTATTCCTGACAAACTTCATGCAAGGTAGACACCAGTGGCGGGACGGCGCTACACAATGCTGCTCCTCTTATTTTTGAAAGTAGTATCCCTTGGCGTTGGAGGAGGTTGAGGAATAAAGTACCATATTCATCTGCCAAACGGTGAATTCCAGTAGCTACGCGCCAAGTGACTTTTAGCCTATCACCGTCAAATACGCCTACGGCAATGTTGGTATTTCCAATATCTATGGTCACTAACATAACGATCAGCCAAAATACGGTTTCAACTTGTGACAGATCCCTTCAGGGTACCGAAGACACAGCTTGGTATCCAGAAGCAATGTGGAATAACCAACGTCGGAAATGTTCAGTGGGCCAAGGGATCCTCTTTGGATGAGCCTGGCTTGAGTCCAAAGACTATCTTCGCCAATTGTTCCTGAATAAAAGCAAAGGTTAAAGCTATAGAAGCCCGTGTCATCCATGTATCTAAATGTGTTTATCAGCCCCTGGCAAAAGCTTGCTATGTCCTCTGGCGTGAGGAACAGGAATGATTCCCTCTCCTGGAAAATAGCCAAGATATCTAACTGAGCAGACCTGGGGACGAAGCTGGTGAGCCAAATCGTGTTGCCTAATGTTGCGATGTACCTTTCCTGAAGTCTCTTCTCCTCAGCAACTAAGTCAGCGGAATAATTCGTCCCATTCTGACTATGATATTTCCTCGCTGCCTCTAGCAAGTTCCTGTGATAGGCTAAGGGAAAATGTCCAGCGGCGACCTGAAGGTGGGGGTGAATTTGACTGCTGTTGGCTGGCGGCATGTAATTCCATGTAATATAGCAGTACTTGGCCTCTGGGTCATGTTCTTGAACTCTTTTCAGATAGGTTTGGCTGGCAAGAAAAGCGTCAGCCAGCATATCTTCAGTAAATTCGGTCAGGCCAATGAAATGCTGCGGGCCAAATACTGTCAATGCGCTACAGGACATGTAGGGCGCAGCGTTGGGGAAAACAACGGCCTTATTCAATTTAATTCTGCCCTCAGGGCAAAAATCGAGTGGAAACTTTGGTGTGACTTTCTCAATAGCTTCAGGACAGAAGGGACACCCTCTTTCTAGGGACTCAGAAGCTAATCGGGACAAGTCAGGCTTTTCCGATCTACTCTGGCCAAATTCAACTACAATGCCCATATCTTTCGTTAGTGGGTCGATCCTGAATTCTATGGGGAAAGTGCTTTCTTCAAAGTCCTTCGCTGGATTGAGAAATCTAGAAAACTCGAACTCCCTTCTAAACTCTATGGGCATGATCACGTCCATTGGTGGCAGTTTTCATTAACTGCTCGCATAAGTTTTCCCAACTGCCCGACCATAGCTTGCCAGTGGGTACCTCGCCAGTAAATACGATGACACGTGGGACATTCCATGTATTCGTTCTGAGTTCTGAAAACGTAAGGTGGGACTAAGTTCTTCACCTCCGCTTTGCTTCGAGGTATTAGTGTTTGGTTGCACTCCAGGCAGATAGAGAAAGGTCTCAAGTGGCAGTCCAAGTCTAATGCCGTCACAACTTGTCGCAATTGGGATTCAGGATCATCTTCTTGAATAAGGACAGTCTTGAGCCTGCCACTCACGACCAGCCGCCTTTTGGCAATCTGGGTATCCTTAGTCAAAATCACCCTCCCTTCATTGAGCGCGATCTCGATTAGCTCGCCATCGTCCTTTTCTCCAAAAGACAAAGCATCGTAACCCATCATTCTTAACCATCTGGCTAACTTGCCAACATTGTTATCTGCAATGAATTTGGTTTCCATTGCTGGACCTTGTGTCGACTAGAGGCAGTAGATTCAAATCCATCCGCGATGGCGGAAGTAAGCAAACATACCGACGCCCACTATTGCCATAATTGAGAACAAAATGCCGAGCGGCAAGAGGCTACCAGATTCTACTCCGCCTGGCAGGGGTATGTTCATACCCATAATGCTGGCGATGAGAGTAGGTGGTGCTATAACCGCCATTACAATGGTCAGCACTCGCATTGTCTCCTGGATTCGATTTGAAGTCAACCAATTGCTGGTCTCAGCAAGTCCATCCACAACCTCCTTGCAATCTTCAAGCCCGTCCCAAATCCTACGAACGTGGTCAGCTACATCACCAAAATAGATTTCTTGCTCCTCCTTGAGGAAGGGATATTCCTCTCTTTCGAGCGTCTCAATTACCGCGATCTGGGGGTGAACAACGCGGCGGAAGGAAACAAGATCGCGCCGGATCAAAGAGATTCGGTGAACTGTTTCAGGAATGGCTTTGGTGAAAATCAGATCCTCTATGTTGTCAATATTCTCTGTCACTTTGTTGAGGATAGGAAAACAGTAATTAACTAGCCTATCGAGGATGTGGTAGAGCAGAAATCCTGACCCCCGGCCTAAGTAAGTCTTACGCATTTCCTTGTCAATCTGGCATTCTTTGAAGAACTTTGCCAGGGGCTTAAGGTCGGCGGAACAATGTGCGGTAACGATATAGTTCTCTCCGATAAAAATATCTACTTCACTCGGTGTTGTCACTCGATTCTGCTTGTTGAATACGGGAAAGTGGAGGACTATAAATAGATGGTCATCGTATTCATCGATTTTTGGGC
>JADFUX010000097.1 GCA_015222255.1 Chloroflexota bacterium | reverse complement strand
TGCATCCTCTGAGCACATTCTTCCTGCTCTAATCCCTCCAAATCCTTAAGGCGAATGGCTTCGGTCTCCTCCAGCGAAAGGCGAATCTCTCGCAGACCAGCTACGGGAACCCCTATCGGCCTGAAGAGACTTGTGCTCGGCAACTGAGCAACATAGCGCAATTTCACTGGCCTGGACATGGAAAATCACCTCTCACTGCTATGAATTATGAACATATGTCAATAACTATTCTAAAACACACCACTATTCTTGTCAAATCCTGTCCCTATCTGAACTTGAAAAAATAACAGATTAGGGGTATAAATTTGAAGGATTTTCGATGGAGATAGAGCTTTTCCCCAGTCTTTCCCATTGCATAGAAACTACAGCCAATCAGGAGTTTTGGAAATCAGTAGACGAGTATATGGAAAAGCAAGGGGATAAAGAGCTAGAAGGGAAGATTGAGCTCCTTAAAGCCTTCGTGGAATCGATGGATTTCAGAAAATTGCGCCGTGAAAGCGAGAAGTACCTGATAGAAGGGAAGGAAGTTAGATTCATAATCCGCTGGAAGGGAAACAGGCCACAGTATGAGATGATTGTGGATTGATAGCTATATCTTATGTTTCCATATGGTCCCTCGAGGGGTGTCCTCCAGGGCTATGCCCAAATCAAGCAAGTGTGCTCTGATTCTATCGGCAAGCTGCCACTGATAGGCTTGACGTAAGTCATCTCTGACAGATACTAGGACCTGAATGAACGCTTCAGCATCAAGCGAGGGTTTGGGCCTTTCCTTCAAAGTAAGACCCAAGATGGCAGCGAGTTCCGTCAAAGTACGCTGCGCTTCTGTTACATTCATACCTTGTTCACGAGCTCGATTGATCTCCCTTGCTAGTTCGAATAGCGCAGCTACTGCCTGAGCAGTACTGAAATCGTCATCCATAGCTTCAATAAACCTCTGCTTGGAGGGCTCGCTGTCGAGAATAGCGGCTCCTCCGTTATCATTGCTCTGGCTGACTGCCTGGCGCAATCTTGCTGCACCCTGCTCACTTGCCTCCAAAGCCTCCTCGCTATAGGTGAGTGGATTCCTATAGTGTGAGCTCAGGACAAAAAGACGGATAGCATCAGGACTGAAGCGGCTCAGCATCTCCTTTACCGTCACCAGATTACCGGTGGACTTGCTCACTTTCTGCTCGCCCAATTGCATCAGCCCATTATGTAGCCAGTATCGAACAAAGGGGGCAACCCCGGTGAAGCTTTCCGATTGGGCTATCTCATTCTCATGGTGTGGGAAAATAAGATCTTGTCCACCACCATGAATATCAATGCTATCCCTGAGGTACTTTAGTGCCATAGCAGTACACTCTATATGCCACCCAGGCCTGCCCCTACCCCAAGGGCTATCCCAAAAAGGCTCGCCAGGCTTGGCTCCTTTCCATAGGGCAAAATCCAAGGGATATTCTTTCCCCACTTCGCAGGTGCCGAGGCTCGAGACGATTTCCGCCAGATTCTGATGACTCAGCTTGCCGTAGCCGGGAAAATTCCTGACGCGAAAATAGACGCTCTCCTCAGACTCATAGGCGTAGCCTTTGTCAATAAGGCTTTCTATAATCTCGATAATCTTCGGTATTTCTTCAGTTGCCTTGGGGTAGATATCGGCGCGCTTTACATTCAAGCCATCCATATCGTAGAAGTACTGGGCAATGTATTTGTTAGCCAGCTCTGATGCTGTCGTTCCTACCTGTGTGGCACGATTTATTATCTTGTCATCAATATCGGTAAAGTTTTGCACATACTTGACCTTGTAGCCCCTGAATTCCAGATACCGCCTGATGACATCAAAGACTATGTAACTCATAGCGTGCCCGATATGGCATTCATCATAAGCAGTAATCCCGCAAACGTACATGGTCACCACGTCGTTCTGGGGGCAGAAATCTTCCTTTTTCCTAGCCAGAGTATTAAATACCTTCATCCTGTGCCTCCTTGGCCGGGGGGTTAACAACTGCCCTGGCTTCTTCAGCAAATTTAGCACTCTCTAAGTCGGCTAACTGTTTTTCCAACTCCGCAATCTCCCCTTCCAGGTATTGAAGCTTCTCCCAAACCGGGTCGGGCAACTTCTCCACCGTGTCAGTATCAGGGTAGCGAATCTCGACTACCCGTCCCGGGACGCCAACTACAGTGGCGTGGGGTGGTACTGTATTGGTAACCACAGAGCCGGCTCCAATTTTGCTGTTGTCACCAATGGTAATAGCGCCGATGATTTTTGCACCAGCTCCAATGACCACGTTATTCCCTAGAGTGGGGTGACGCTTTGTCTTTTGCATGCTGGTGCCACCTAAAGTGACTCCTTGATACAGAGAAACACCGTCTCCAATTTCGGCCGTCTCACCAATGACCACTCCCATGCCATGGTCGATAAAAAACCCCTCTCCGATTCTTGCTCCAGGGTGGATCTCAATTCCAGTGAGGAAGCGGGTGATATGGGCCATCAATCGAGGCAAGACGGGAATATGCCAATTCCATAGGGTATGCTCCATGCGATGGAACTGGCGAGCATAGAAACCGGGATAGACAAAAACAACCTGCCAGGCATTTCTGGCTGCCGGGTCATGCTCAAGAGCAGCCCGTATGTCCCTTCTAATACTCTTCAGAAGTCCCACTTCAAACTTCGCCCTTCCTGGACTAAAGCCACAGAGTGAGCAGCTATCCCCTCCTCCCTGCCAACAAAGCCTAGGCCGTTATTGCTGCTGGCCTTGATTGCTACCTGTGCTGAATCAATACCTAAAGCTTGGGCAACTCTGCAACGCATCTCCTCGATGAAAGGGGAAAGCCTAGGATGCCCCGCCATAATAGTAACGTCGATATTGGCAATCCTGAAGCCTTCCCTTCTGAGCAAGTTCCCAACTTCCGACAACAGAACCAGGCTGGAAATGTTCTCATACCTTGGCTCTTCAGGGGGAAACAAGGTGCCAATATTGCCAAGACAAGCGGCACCAAGCAAAGCGTCTATTATGGCGTGACTTGCTACATCCGCGTCGCTATGCCCCAGCAGCCCTTTATCAAAGGGCAGCTCCACTCCCCCCAAGATCAACTTACGCCCTGGGGCCAGAGGGTGAGCGTCATAACCAATGCCAACACGCATTTCCTTCTTCTCCTGAGCAATCACCTCGGCTACCTTCAGATCCTCTAGAGTAGTCACTTTTATATTATCATAGGAACCCCTGTAAATCTTTACTCTGTACCCCAGGCGCTCCGCTGCAGCAGCATCATCAGTCAGCTCCGCCGTAAGCCCGCTATATGCTTCAGTGATTATACCAAATCTGAAAATCTGCGGAGTTTGGGCTGCCCATAACCTGTCCCGCGGGAGCGTTTCCGTAATTAGCCTTTCACCATTAGTGAGCTTCACAGTATCCTTTACTGGTACCGCGGCTATAGCAGCACCGGTTTGCGCAGCAGTTTTCAAGCCATTCTCGATGGAATCCAAAGTCAGGAAGGGGCGAGCACCATCATGAATCACAACCCAGTCGCAATCCTCTAGCTGGCGTAATCCTTCGGCCACGGAATCTTGCCGCCGTGCACCGCCCAGGCATATGGTGGCTTTGGACCAGCCTCGTGCCTCCTTCAGTTTCTTCCCTAGCTCTAAACGTTCATCATTCAATACAACCACTGTTTGCTGAACCAGGTCACATTTCTGGCAGGTATCCACTGACCAAGCCAGCAGAGGTTTGCCCCCAAGAGGAGCAAATAGCTTGTCTATATTACCCATCCGCTGACTGCTACCAGCAGCAAGTATGATAGCTCCTACTTTGTTCACTCGTCACCCCCAACCTTCTTCGTAAGGCCTAGCTTTAGCGCCTCAACTACAGAGCCCGCCTTAATTATCTGGATATCTGTATGGTCAAGTGAGAGTCCGGTTTCGAGCTTGGGCAGGATACAGGATTTGAACCCCAATCTGATTGCTTCCGTAACTCGCCTCTCTATCTGTGATACCCGCCTCAGCTCCCCATTGAGGCCTATTTCCCCCAGCACAACCAGACCAGAAATCGGCTTACTACTATGGAAGCTAGAGGCAATAGCTGTGGCAATTCCTAAATCGGCCGCTGGCTCACTGATCCTCAAGCCACCGGTCACGTTGACTATAATATCTTGGTTGAAAAGCTTCAATCCGGTACGCTTGGTGAGCACAGCAGTTATTAAGAGGAGCCGGTTGAAATCGACTCCATTAGCGATGCGCCTCGGCGGACCAAAACTGTTGAGGGTGGTCAGTGCTTGAATCTCCACCAACAAGGGACGACTTCCTTCAAGGGTTGCTACCACCACTGAGCCAATAGCTCCATCCCTGTACTGGGATAAGAAGTATTGAGATGGGTTCTCTACTTCTGTTAGCCCGCTATTGCCCATCTCGAATATGCCTAGCTCATTAGTAGAGCCAAAGCGATTCTTGACGCCTCGCAACACTCGGTAGCTGCTAAATGGTTCGCCCTCGAAGTAAAGCACCACATCAACGATGTGCTCCAAGGTTCCAGGTCCTGCGATAGCTCCCTCTTTGGTCACATGCCCAGTTATCAATATAGGGACGTTGTTTCGTTTCGCCCAATGCCCTAGCCTTAACGTACATTCTCTCACCTGAGTAATGCTGCCTGGCGCTCCGGATACCTCTTCCAGGTACATGGTCTGAATGGAATCAACTACTGCCAAGCTGGGTGAGAGCCCCTCTAGATGCTCTAAGACCGCGGACAGGTTGATTTCGGAAACAAAGTATAGCCCTTTGCCCTCCAAGTTCAAGCGCTCAGCCCTGAGTTTGACTTGATCAATGGATTCCTCCCCCGAAACATAAGCAACGCGTCTAGTAGTCTCGGTCATCACATCTGAGATTTGAAGCAAAAGAGTAGACTTACCTATCCCTGGCTCTCCGGCGATAAGTACTAACGAACCACGCACTAACCCGCCTCCAAGAACTCGGTTCACTTCATTGAAACCTGAGTGGAGGCGCGGCAAAGCAATCTTCTCTACGTGGGAAAGCTCTCGGGGTTTATTTCCAGTAGAGTAAAGGAGGCTAGGAAAGCGAGGAGACAAAGCGCTTGTGGTCTCCACAAAGCTGTTCCACGCTCCACAATTGGGGCAATGCCCTAACCACTTGGGACTCTCCTTACCGCATTGTTGACAAATGAAGACGAACTTGGGTTTGTCCCGACTATTGGATTTCAAGTATCTAATAGGATAGTTTGAGTGGACTAGTACTCAATGACAACTATCTTTTCGCCGGTTTTGACTAATTGGCCCGGCGAAACTGCTACTTCTACCACCGAGCCTGTCACCGGGGCCACTATGGGATTCTCCATTTTCATGGCCTCTAACATACAGACTATTGCGCCCTCTTCCACGTGGTTACCCACACTCACCTCTATGCTTAGTATCTTACCAGGCATCGGTGCTTCCATTAACTCTTGCGCCATTCTTGAACCTCACTAGATTTTATTAGCTGGAAAACCAACGCTTGCGTTGCTAAGTCTCGGCTTCTTGACACCAGAATCTAGTCAACAAATTGTCAGCTCTTAACGAGTTTTATAAATCTCCTCTTGCTGCCACCCCCAGGGCCGCGCAACGGATCACAATCTTTTCCTCATCACAGTCCACTACTACAACATCTCCGGGTGAGAACTCACCTCGGAGCAAAGCATCAGAAAGCTGATCCTCAACCATGTTTTGGATCACACGGCGTAGCGGACGAGCTCCGAAGACAGGGTCATAACCTTTGCTGACCAACAAATCCTTAGCTGAATCAGTGACTTCCAGAGTGATATTCTTTTCCTTGAGAGGAGTAGAAACCTGGTTAAGCATTAGGTCAACAATCTGACGGAGATGTTCCTTGGTTAGGGCATGAAAGACGACTGTAGCATCAATGCGATTAAGGAATTCGGGGCGGAACGTTTTCTTCACTTCCCCAAGTACCTTCTCCTTCATCTTTTCATACTCCATTTGTTGCTTTCCTTTGGTATCGGCATGACTGACAAAACCGATGCTCGTCTCACGCTTGATAAGCTCAGCGCCAATATTGCTGGTCATCACTATGATGCTATTGCGAAAATCGACACGGCGGCCCTTGGCATCGGTCAAGTGACCATCATCGAATATCTGGAGCAAGATATTGAATACATCGTAATGCGCCTTTTCGATTTCATCGAGGAGAATGCAAGAATAGGGTTTCCGCCTCACTGCCTCTGTCAGCTGCCCACCTTCCTCATAGCCAATGTAGCCTGGCGGTGCTCCAACCAGGCGAGATACGGTGTGCCGCTCCATGAACTCCGACATGTCGAGCCTGACCAAAGCATCTTCACTACCAAACATGAATTCTGCCAGAGCTTTCACCACCTCCGTCTTACCCACCCCGGTAGGGCCCAAGAATACGAAATTACCGATGGGGCGACCAGGGTCTTTCAGGCCAGCTCGAGCCCTTCTCACCGCTTTAGCCACAGTATCTACGGCCTCGTCTTGCCCAATTATTCGACGATGCAAAGCCTCCTCCATGTGAAGAAGGCGACTGGTCTCATCAGTCGTGAGTTGCACCACTGGAACCCCCGTCCACATAGCAACTACCTCAGCAATGTCCTCTTCTGTGACTATTGGCTTTTGTTGTTCTTGCTCTACTGCTCGTTGCTGTTCCAGTTCAGTAACCTTATCCATCAACTGAAGTTCGCGGTCGCGTAACTCGCTGGCAAATTCATATTGTTGAGAGGCGATAGCCGCTTCCTTCTCCTTGCGCAAGCTTTCCAAAGCTCGCCTTGCCTCAGCTAAGCCCATAGACGTGCTGCTGTGCCTGATGCGCACACGGGAACTAGCTTCATCCACTACATCAATAGCTTTGTCGGGAAGAAAACGATCCGCTATGTACCTGGCAGCTAGAGAAGCAGCCACTTGCAAAGCTTCATCACTTATGGTCAGGCGATGGAATTCTTCATATCTGTGTCTAATACCTCGCAGGATTTCTAGAGTCTGTTCCATAGTAGGCTCAGTCACCAAAACTGGCTGAAAACGTCTTTCCAAAGCTGGGTCTTTTTCTATGTGTTTGCGGTAGTCATCTAGCGTAGTAGCACCGATACATTGTATTTCACCACGCGACAGCGAAGGCTTCAGGATGTTGGCAGCGTCGACAGCACCTTCGGCTGCTCCTGCACCTACAATGGTCTGCATTTCATCAATAAAGAGGATAATATTCCCGGCAGCCTTATGCTCCTCGATTACTCTCTTCAGCCTCTCCTCAAATTCACCGCGATACTTTGTTCCAGCCACCAGAGCTCCGATATCTAGGGCGATTATCCGTTTGCCCTGTAGTACTTCGGGAACCGCTTCAGCCACAATATGTTGCGCTAGTCCTTCCACGATAGCCGTTTTGCCAATTCCTGGTTCCCCTATCAGCGCGGGATTGTTCTTTGTGCGACGACTGAGTATCTGAGTTACTCGTTCAATTTCCTTCTTACGCCCGATAATAGGGTCGAGTTTGTCCGACCGGGCTAGAGCAGTCAAATCCGTCCCCACTTGATCTAGGGTTGGCGTACGGGAAGTACTGTGGCTAAGAGCACGAGAGCGGGAGGTATCTTGCTTAACAACTCGACTAGCCTCGTTGCGCACACGCTCTGACGTGATACCAAAACTGTCCAAAACCCCACATGCTACTCCTTCTCCCTCACGAAGTAGGCCGAGCAAAAGATGCTCCGTGCCTATATAGCTGGAATTAAGATGGCGTGCTTCATCAACGGCAAGCTCGATTACTTTCTTGGCCCGAGGAGCAAGTCCCACCTCACCAGTAGTAGTCTGTTTCTCCCCCTTGCCAACTAGAAACTCTACCGAGGATCGCACCTTAGTCAGCGGGACACCCAAGTTGGTCAATACTTTAGCCGCGACGCCCGAGTCTACCCCGACCAATCCCAGTAGTATATGCTCAGTGTCAATATAACTGTGCCCTAACCGCTGCGCTTCTCCCTGGGCTATGGTCAGTACTTTGCGGGCTCTGTCCGAAAACCTCTCAAATCCGGTAGGCATCCTATGCTCCAATCTTCAATGGATGTTTACTGATAGCAGAATTATAAGCGCGCTTACGCCTTTAGTCAACATCGCAACTTCATGCGACCTTGTGGCTGAACTGCATGATATCTTTCTTCCTCAAATGCAACATTTTTGCGCTCTGCTAAGATGCCTGCGGTAAATCTATGCTGGGTGGGAGCATCCAAAAGTGGTCAGAGACCGCGGGGCAGCCTGCTGAAATCAGCGATTGAAAGGCTCTGGTGGCGTCACAAAGCGACGGCTTGATACGTAGTGCTCTTAAGAAGTCGGTCACAGCGAGTAGCTTACGTCAAGAAGGACGTAGCCAGACATGTAGATTGAGAAAGCATTCATTTCACTTTTATTTGAATCAGAATGTCTCCTGGCTGGCCATCGGTTATGTGGCGGGCATTGGTTAGTTTGACCACGCTGCCAGTTCTCACTCCTGGGGGGATGCGCACTTCTAGTTTTTTCCCTTTTCTGGTTAATCTCTTCTTCGTTCCCTCCAAGGCCTGTTTTTCATTGATTGTAAGTTGATAGCGGACATCTTGTCGCTGAGCTCTCTGAGCCTGGGCAAACAGCTCGTCTAGGTTGATTCTGCCTCCTGGCCGACTCTGAGAGCTTCTTCGCCCCGGCGCACCGTAGATTTTGAAGGAGAAGCCTCTCCCTTTCAACGATTCACCGAAAATATCATCGAGAAAGTCGTATCCAAGACCAGCTCCGCCGAAGTCTTTCATCAAATCTTCAAAGGTGGTCTTGGTGAAGGGGCTGCCAAAAATGTCGCCTACGTTGCCAACCGTGCCAAATTGGTCGTATTGGTTTCTTTTCTCTGGGTCACCCAGAACCCCGTAGGCCTCATTTATCTCCTTGAACTTCTCATTAGCCCACTTTTCATTCCCCTGATTGCGATCCGGGTGGAATTGCATCGCGAGCTTTCTGTACGCCTTTTTGATCTTCTCTTGGGAAGTATTTCTAGGTACTCCCAAGGTTTTATAGTAGTCCTTGTCCATCCTTGCCTCCTATATTAAGTATTGCCGATTTACGACTTATTTTCCAGTTTCGAGCTTAGTTTTTTTGTAAAACGCGGAAGTCTGGATTATGCTATTGAGTCCCAAGAAGACATGAAGGCATGATTGTTCAGAAGGTATGCTCAAGGCAAATATGAATTTAAGGGTTAGCGGTTCGTTAGGATGATTGAAGAGAATGTCAAGAAAATATTAGCTGAATTGCCATGCGAAGTTCAATTGGTAGCGGCAGCAAAAACAAGAACGCCTGAAGAAGTCTTGGAGGTGGTTGAGGCAGGGGTGAAAATCATCGGGGAGAATTATGTCCAAGAAGCAAGGAGAGCCTGTGAGGTAGTGGGAAAGAGGGTGGACTGGCATTTTATTGGCACCCTTCAAAAACATAATGTCAGGGCCAGAATGGTGGCGATGTTTGACATGATAGAAACTGTTGATTCTCTGGAAATAGCGAGGGAAATCAACAAAAGATGTGCTCAGATTGGCAAAGTGATGCCAGTATTGATTGAGGTGAATAGTGGCAGGGAGCCACAAAAATCAGGGGTATTTCCGGATGATGTTGAACCTTTCATAAGAGAGCTCTCCGCTTTCGAGAACATACAGGTGAAGGGTCTCATGACTATGGGCCCACGATTTGGGAATCCCGAAGATTCCAGACCATACTTTGTGGTTACAAGGAAGATATTTGAAAGGATCAAAGAACTCAATTTGCCCAATGTAGAGATGAAATATCTGTCCATGGGGATGACAAATTCCTATAGAATAGCTATAGAGGAAGGCGCAAATATCGTCAGAATAGGAAGCAAGATATTTGGGGAACGCTAGAAGCTACAGTTCGACTACCAGCCCTACCCCGCATTCTAGGACTCGTTTTGGGTATAAGTGTTTGATGTCCCTCTTATATACCGTGCAATGACAGGGATAAATCAACGATAAGCCCTCCAACGCCTTGAAGTCACGGAATCCGTGAAATCCGCCAAGGATTCCATATAGCTTTCCAAATTGCGAGGCAGCCTTTAGGATATTCATTACGCCTGGGTGAGAGCATCCGGTTACCACAAAAACCCCCTTATCAGTCCTCAGCGCCAAAGACTGCTCTATTCCCATAAGCTCACCAGTTGAGAAGACATCTTCACAGATTTTGGTAGTGGCCCTAACGGTGATTGTCTTTCTGCCGAGACGTAGCGTCCCAAAGGAGCTTGGAAGGTAAAGTTCAGCCGTTCCATTTATTTCGAGAATTCCAAAAAGCCCACCGGTGTGGTCTCCATGTGGATGTGAGATCACTATTATGCCTATATCCTTTGGGTCTATATTCAGCTCTTTCATATTATGTAGCAGCGTAGGGCTATCGCCGCCTGTATCAAATAGAAGAGATGGCATATTTTCAGCTTCTATGAAACAGGAGAATCCATAGCCTGTCCATAACCCTTCCCTCTTCACCTCGTTGTCATAAACCACTGTGAGTTTCATTTTCTGTCCTCAAAAGGCTATCTGCGCACGCTAACTGGAAAGCTCCCAGCAAACGTGCGCATGGCAGTGGCCAATAGAGCGCGGAATTCAAGGCTAACGGTTGTTCAGATAGTGTTGACATATGCTGCCCGCGAAAGTACGTTTGTTGATTTCTCAACATTGTCATCAGTGAAATCTAGCCCGAGAAGCTTTAGTTGCAATTCGAACATGGAATGTCCGCTATTTCCACCTTATGACATTGCATTGCATACTTTGCATACCAGAGGAGTAGACCTATCTCGTTCAGTGAATTCAACCTTAACACCAACAGCGTATTCGGCCAATTCACCGTATATTGACATATTCTGACTCAGGTTATCAATTGATTTCGCCTCGAATCCAGCCTTGTTAGCCGGGATTTCTGAGGATTTCTCCTCACCCGTGGAAAGATCCCTGTGCATCGTCCAAGGTCCTGTCGCTGGCCTCCACTTCTATCATTCGCTCGATTTCGCCCGTGGTTTACCGCGCGGCCCTTGGCTGAGCGCAACCAAATAGACTCAATACTAAGGATATGATTATGGTGATGAAACAACAGCGTCTCACTCTGTGCCTGCCCCAATTAGTGTAGAGTCAAACACAGCGACTATTGTATTGGAATACTGGATGTGCGATTCAATTCGGGCAGGATAGAACCACCACGTCGTCTTGTATTCACATCTCCGGATGTGTAAGCCGGGAGCTTGACCGCGCAGTGGAGAATTTGAGTCCTAGTGATGTGCTTAGCAAGGTGATGGAAAGATTTGGTATAATAGCTCGATGCTTGGGGCTGTAGCTCAATTGGGAGAGCGCCTCCCTTGCACGGAGGAGGTCAGGGGTTCGAATCCCCTCAGCTCCACTTCACTTCATCTCACACGTGCAGATTCTACTACAGGGTACAAAAAGTCTATTGGCTTGATGGCGACTCGCGAGGAGCAAGAATTCCGCAACAATTGGTGATTACTAGGAAGGGAAGATTCAGAGAATGGAATTTTCGAAAAAACGCTTCAGTCTCAAGGGTAAAAACTCGGAGAAACTAGTTCATGATTTAGCCTTGAAGACTTTTCTTACAGATTGGTGTTATTTAAATCCTACACTGCCCAGTGGCAAAGAATTGTGTGACTTATTAGTGGTATATGATGAGGTCGCCCTTATTTGGCAAATCAAGGATTTGAAACTCGATGAAGAGGGTAGATATAGAAACCGTGAAGTCATTAAGAATCTAAGGCAGCTTTCTGGTGCTCGTAGGCAACTTTTCACTTTAAAGACGTCCCTAGAATTGGAGAATCCACGAAGGGGTAAGGAACTCTTTGAAGCAACAGGCATAAAGGAAATCTACTTAATATCTGTACTTCTTGGTGAAGGTGAGGCAGCTTTTTCTTTCGTAGAACATATCAAGAAATATACTATCCACGTATTCACTAGAGATTTCACCCGACTCATTCTTAACGAGCTTGACACAGTTAGTGATTTTACCAATTATCTCCGGGCAAAAGAGGCTCTTATCAGGGGAAACAAACAGCTTATCATTCTTGGTGGAGAAGAGGAATTATTGGCGTTCTATTTAATGAATAGCAAGAGCTTTGATAGGATGAAAGAGGCAACCATGGTGGAGATTCATCAAGGCTCTTGGGAGAAATTCCGGAATAGCCAAGAATATAGGGGGAAAAAGAAACAAGACAGGATAAGCTACGGTTGGGACAACATCATCAATAGAGTTCATGAGGCATCGCCTGGATATGAAGTTGTTGCTAGAGAGTTGGCTCGCCCAAACCGTTTTGAGAGACGCGTCCTAAGCAAGGACTATTTTGATGCATATGTATTAGCTGATAATGACAAGATACACAATCTATTTCGCCGTACTTTTGCCTTAAAGGGAGTAACCTACTGCTTCCTTTTTGCCGATGATACAAAACCGAGGGACTATCGTAAGGGAATGCTTAAGTGGATGTGTTATATTGCCCGGGGGACGTATAAGTCAAATAGAAAAGTTATCGGCATTGCTACTGAGAAAAAGGCGAGCCCAACGTGCTCATATGATTTTGTTCTATTAGATATGCCTGAATGGACAGAGCAAAATCAGAGGGAAATGGAGAAGGTGCAACAAGAAACTGGGATTCTTCTTAGTCCAGAGATAAGCATCGTGCACGAGGACGAGTACCCCAAATAATCAAGGTATTAACCATGTTTGGTTAGTGTGTATTATCCGTTCGGAAAACTCCGGGCGAAGGCCAACAAAAAGCCAGACTGTCACCTCTCCAAATCCGCTGGCTGAGCCACCCACCAGCCATCTAGGCTTTCCCTATTCGGAATACCTTTGCGCCACAAACAGAGCAGACACCTTGAACTGCCAGGCTGTTGTTTCTGAGTGCAACTTGCTTAGGATTCTTTATCTCTACCTTCTTTCTACACTTCATGCAATAAGCTGTTGCCACAATATCCTCCTGAGCTCCAGGTTTTCCATTCCAGTCGAGTATTCTATGCAGAGTAGATAGCTAGCATCCCGGCTGCCTGATTTGGAGAATGGCGACCTTTTCGTGCTATGGCACTGATTTCTGAACTATGAATCTCTGGTAAATGCCGTTTAAGCAGCTCAAGGTCAGACGTCAGCCATTCCTTATTCCGGCGTTCGCAATAGTGGGCACCGCATTTGGGGCAACCTTGCTTCAGGGATTGTTCACCTCCGGTCTCAATCCTATCTTTGCTAGCCTCTTCAAGGGCTTGATGGTTGAATTAGCTGTCTTAGGGTTTTGTTGGCTGTTTCCTGCGGATAGTATTTGAGCACTGCACCATATTTTGGGTCTGGTCCTTTTTGAGTCATGGTGAGGTCGACTGCCTCCCTTATCGTAATCTTTTCAGAGCAAAGATTCTCGATCAGGCTTATTGTGGCTCCATCCACATAGTCCAGGTCCACGGTAGCATCCCAGGCAAGGTAAGAGGAGGCGCCTTTATCAACGAAGGCTTGAGCCAGGTCA
>JADFUX010000096.1 GCA_015222255.1 Chloroflexota bacterium | reverse complement strand
GCCAATTGCTTTGCCTTGTTGTTGGCATCTGCCACCGCCTTGGACCGTGCCTCCTCATAGTACGGGGTCTTGTCGTCTACATCGAAGCTTATGTCCTGAATTATAATCAAGTCACCACCAGCCTCCGCTGCAGCGTCAATAATGGCACCAGCTTTATCAATCTCCCTTATCTTGGCAACCACTATATTAGTCGCCCGATAGCCAACAATCTCGTGCTCATCTCTATCGCTGATCCATTTCGTCACGGGAGAGATGCTGAACTGCTGTGTCTGGATATCTTTCTCAGCCACGCCGTTGTCTTTCAGTGCCTGCTCCACTTTCCCCATTGCATCGCTTGCCTGTGCTTGAGCCTCGGCCACTGTATCAGCCTGCACCTCAACACCAAGGCGCAACTCAGCTACGTCGGGAACCGCCATCACTTCACCTTGGCCAGTAACCCATATTCCAGTCTGTTGCTGCGGCGCGACAGTAACGCTACCTCCACGGGCGCAACCAACAGCACCCAGCGCCACCACCACGACCAAGCACAAAATCAACCACCAGGTGTTCTTCATCTAGACCTCCTTTCCTTGTATTTTGCTTTGGATTTCCCGTTTCAACTCGCAATGCGGGCACCCTTATGCTTATCCTTGTTGGGACGGATTGTATGGCCACCGCACCTAGCTGTCAATGCCTGCCCAGAGTATTCTATCTGAGGTTGGCTGAGAGTATAATTGAGCTAAGAGAGGAGTGAAGAGGCTAGTCGCTTTGGTCACCGTCGTAGCAGGCCTGACATGCTTCCTTCTACTGGAGCCTGCTGATACCGGCACTTCGATTGCTCATACCGGCAATTGCCAATAACGAGGTGGCAGCCAGCTTAGATGAATGACGTGACACCAATTCCTCTGCAAATGCTACAATGATGACAACCACGCGGACTGTCCCTTTGCCTGAGGAGTAGTTTGCTAAGTTGACTTGGCTAAGGCAATTCGACAAGTATAATTGGGGGAGGAGACCGTGCAGACAAAAGAAGAGCTGGAGCAGGAACTTGCAGATGTGCTGGGCAAGATAGACAAGGCCGAGAAGAGGCTAAGGAGCTTGCGAAGGCCTCCTACAGATGTCTCAAAGGGTAAGACGAGAATAAGCTTCATCACAAAAAAGGAGCAAATCGCTGAGGCTGCGGAAGTTATGAGGGAACTGGATAATTTAGGGCGTCGAGAACCGGAGATTCGAGACAAGTTGCAGTTACACAGCCAGGAACTTGAAAAACGCCAGGTAATTGATTTGGAGGATGTCACTATGAACGAGAAAAAAGTGAAGAAGCCGAAGAAACAGCAAAAGAAAGGAAAAGGCAAAGCTAAGGGTAAGGCGTAGCCCAGCCAAGCCGATCTAGAGACGTCTGAGTTGGTCCATACTGGCTGTCGCCTGAAATATGGCGAAGCAATCATGGAAAGGAGGGTAGTGTTGTGGAAGCTGATTGGTATTTCAGACTTTTCTTTGTGAACATATCATGGTTTGTCATCAGCTGGCTTCTTTTTGGAATCATAAGAGCGAAAAGGATGACTGGCCCAGGGCCAAGCAGGCCATGGGTGATGGCTTTTTGGACGAGTTTCGTCGTAGGATGGGTACTGACCTGGTTTGTCACGTTTAGCATCAATCTGGCCTTCTGGATTGGGCTGGCCATTATTATCATTGGGGAAATACTCTTTGCTCTAGGCTACATCGCCATCAGAGAACACCCTGAGAGGAAGAAAAATGTTGTAGATTGGGGTATCTATGGGCTTAGCAGACACTCTCATGTTCTCTCAGGCATCATATGTCTTCTCGGCGTAGTTGTCATGGGGTGGAACCCCGAATCGACTATCTATATCATATTATGGGTTTACTTCGTTCTATACGTTCTCCTTAGTCATTTTGGTGTACTAAATGAAGAGAAGTTGAACATCGAGAGATTCGGCCAGAAGTATGTGGATTATATGAAACGAGTACCCAGATACTTCCTGGTTTAGTGCAGCAGGCGTAGAAGCCCAGCCAGCGGATTTGGAGGCGGATAAGCGTATGAGAACAAAGGTAGCAGCAACAGTCCATCCACGGTATTAAGGGAGGCGGGAACCACAGGTGGAGACTCTTGACAGGCCGCCGCAATCCATAGGATGCCCTGACCTGCCAAACGTTCCTAAGCCAACATGTCGGACCTCAGAGGTTCACTCCAATCTCCCTAAAGACTATTGACAATGCCTTCACAGAAGCTGGCAGTTAGGGCAAAAGTAGCTGCCCCTATTTCGCACCAGAGTCCGCTCGATGGGAGCGCCACAGACGGGGCAAGATTGTCCACGTCTATGGGCAACCCTAAAATCTAACTGGGCTCTGCCCAACTGTCCCTCGGGGCGAACATAGGTATCAACGCTGGCACCTTTACGGGCGATAGCTGACGACAGAACTCCCCGAACACAGTGATACAACTCTTGCACTTCTACAACTGACAAAGCGTCTGCTTTTCTCAAAGGGTGAATTCGAGCGGCAAAGAGGGCTTCGTCAGCGTACATGTTGCCAATTCCAGCGATAATGCTCTGGTCAATAAGAGCCGCTTTGATAGGAATCCGATGCTGGCTTAATCTCTGCGCCAAATCATCAGGAGTGAAGCTTTCGCTCAATGGCTCAGGCCCTAATTTGCCTACCACGGCCTGGGCATCTTCTACCAGCCACATTACCCCCAACCGGCGCAAGTCGCTGAGGACGAGCTGAATGCCATTAGAGAAGCAGAACGTCGCCCTGACGTGAGCGTCACTCTCCTTGGGATTCACCAGCAGCCTCCCAGTCATCCTGAGGTGCATAACCAGTGATTTGTCACTTGATAGGTGAAAAACGAGATACTTCCCTCGACGCTCGAGGCTTTCTATCATTTGCCCCGTTAGCTCGTGCTCAAGTTCCTCCACGCAACTATCAGGCAGCAATTTAGCGTCAAGAATCGTAGCTTCAGTGAGACTTCGCCCCACTACCCAGGGCAGAAGCTCATTCTTGATCGTCTCAACTTCGGGTAATTCAGGCACTTCCTGAGCTAGTGTAACAATACAGGGTTGGCACGTTCAATCCGAAATGCTAGAATTGTTCGGTTTTTGTGAATTGCTTGATGGAGGTCACATGTACAAAATTCTAGCCAAGGAAGATCTGACCCCAACCATTCATCTGTTCAGGGTTGAAGCGCCGGCAGTAGCCAAGAAGGCTCAGCCGGGGCAATTCGTCATTGTCAGAGACGATGAAAAGGGGGAACGTATTCCGCTGACTATTGCCGATTGGGATGAGGAAGAGGGAAGTGTGACAATTGTCTTCATGGAGGTGGGCACTACCACCAGGAAGTTGGCCTGCCTTAATGCCGGGGATAGCATCCTCAACTTCGTTGGCCCACTAGGTCGCCCCACTGAGATTGAAAAAT
>JADFUX010000016.1 GCA_015222255.1 Chloroflexota bacterium | reverse complement strand
GAGCATGCCTTGGGTGCTTTCGTCGGATTGGGAGCGAGGCGTAGGGCTGAGGTGGCCTTGGAGCATAAAGTGGAGAGCTGAAGCGAATCGTCCTTTTTCCCAGTGAGAGTTCGGGGCCAAGACCACTCTGCGTTGGTCTAATTGCTGCCTCTCGGGGTTGACATGGTCTTTAAAGGACACCCAACATCTAGAGGGAACTGAATCTTCTGAGGAAAGAAGCTTTCGGAGAGCAAGGCCTAATAATTGCAAAGGAGGCAGCGATAGCTTAGAATGCTAAGGGAGGTGCTTGCCTCCTTCTTCTTGCACAGATGTAAGGACTTCACTATTTTGGATGATGCAACAACCTAGGGTTGGCTTGGCTACTTCAAGTATTTGAGACGCAAGCTATGAGATGAAATAAGGAAGGAATGTTGGCTTTAGAGAATATCAAAGTCCTCGATTTGTCAGGATTAGTACCGGGGGCTTTCTGTACCATGATATTGGGAGACCTGGGGGCTCAAGTTCTCAAGGTCGAGCCGCCAACGCCAAGCGAACTAAGTGGCTCAGGACCATCACCCAAAGGGGAAGAAAAAAGAAGGGAAGCTGCTTTCTTTGCTCTTAATCGGAACAAGAAGAGCATAGGGCTCAACCTGAAGCCGGAAGCAGGGAGACAGATATTCTGCCGTCTTGCCCGGCAAGCAGATGTCATTGTTGAGGGTTACAGGCCGGGCGTGGTCAGACGGTTAGGAATAGACTATGAAACCATAAACAAGTTAAATCCTAGGATTGTATATTGTTCACTTAGTGGTTATGGGCAAGACGGCCCTTACCATAGCTTCCCCGGGCATGATGTCAACTATATCGCCCTGGCTGGTGCTCTTGGTTTGATTGGCCCTCGTGAAGGTTCACCAGTTATTCCTCTGAACCTAGTGGCTGATTTCGCTGGTGCCTCTTTGTATGGAGTCATAGGGATTCTGGCCGCTTTGATTGCTCGGGACAAAACGGACAAGGGACAATATGTAGATATAGCCTACTTGGATGGAGCGTTGTCACTTATGACTTTCTTTACTACTGATTACTTCCTTAACAACATCGTGCCGAAGAGGGGTGAAACGGTGCTTCATGGTGCCTACCCCTACTACGGAGTATACGAAACCAAGGACGGTGAATACATTACAATTGGTTGCCTTGAGCTACACTTCTGGGAAAATCTCTGCCGACTGTTAGGGAGGGAAGACTATATCCCCTATCATTTTGCGCCAGAGCATCTTCTTCATAAGCCAGAAGGCAAGGAATGGGATGAGGTCCGATCTTGTCTAAAAGAGACTTTCTTGACTAGAACGAGGGACGAATGGTTTGAATTACTAAGCCAGAGAGAGATTCCAGTTGCCAAGGTCTATACATTGGACGAAGTCTTTTCTGACCCACAGGTGCTTCATCGGCAAATGGTAATAGAGATAGAACATCCTGCCTTGGGCAAAGTCAAGCAAGTGGGCATAGCTCCCAGACTATCGGGCACGCCGGGTGGGGTGAGACACTTATCTCCGCTGCTTGGGGAGCACACCGAGGAGATATTGTCGGAATTGGGGTATGGCCAAACCGAGATCGAGAGCTTGCGACGAGAGGGGGTAATAGGCTAGAATCTGGCTAGAGAGCGTCGGAGTAACCATAGCGAGGGTGTTTCATTTTTTGAAACCCTGAGCGGGGGGAAACTGAGGATGCTGCTGGTCTGGGTGAGCTGTAGGAGCGGAAAGGCTAACTGAATTGAAGGAGCAAAGATGGCAGAGGAATGCCCCTTTTGCAGTATTATTGCTGGCGAGATACCTAGCGAAATAGTCTATCGAGATGAGGATTTCCTGGCTTTCAGAGATATCAAGCCTGAAGCACCTAAACATCTGATCATAATACCTAAATCTCACATTGCATCTTTAGCAGAGCTCACTGAGCAGCAACAAGGACTTGTAGGGCGTCTCATAATGCTAGCACGGAGCTTGGCTGAGGCAGAGGGCATAGCCAGAAGTGGCTATCGGGTGGTAATAAACTGCGGTCCTGAGGGAGGACAAGTGGTGCCCCACCTCCACCTCCACCTTATTGGTGGTAGAAAACTAGGCGACCAGCTTGGCTAGAGAATTCAACTTATCTATTAGCTCCTCCACTGCTTCATCTGGAGTGGATGCTCCAGCGGCAATTCCAATGTGGCGTTTGCCTATGAGCCAAGAACGATCTACCCCCTCTGTGCTTTCTAACAAGTGGGTTTCCACTATAGGTGAACATGCTTCAGCGAGTCGCCTGGTATTGGCGCTGTTGGAACCTCCAACTACGAGCATGAGATCGCTTTTCCTCGCCAATCTTATGGCAGCTTCCCGCCTCCTCTGTGTTGTCCTACATAAAGTGTTTACAATGCGCAGGTCTTTGACTTTTGGAGAAAAGGTGGTCATGAGCTGTTTGGTAAACTCGATAAAGTCGGATTGACCTTGGGTGGTTTGGGAGATAATACCTAAGCGAGGGGACAAATCACTGGACCGGTCTATTTCTTTCACGTCGATTTCAGCTATGCCTTTGTCCCCTGCCCAGCCCAGTAATCCTTTGACTTCTTGGTGCTCTGCCTCCCCAAAGATAATAACTTGGTAGCCAGCCTCAGCTAGCTCCTTGGCTGTCCTTTGAGCCTTGCGAACTATAGGACAAGTGGTATCAATGATGTGAATACGGCGAGCTTCGATTTCAGATAGGACCTGGGGACTTGTACCATGAGCAGTGATAGCCAGGATTTTCCCTTGAACTTGGTCCAAATTCTCTACGGCCCTGATTCCTATTTCAGCTAGTCCCTGCACTAGCTGTTTGTTATGGGCCAGTGGCCCTAGCGTCTCCACTTCTCCATACTTGCCAACTCCTTGCTTCAACATCCTTACGGCTCGTCTGACACCGAAACATAAGCCAAGCTCCTTGGCTTTGTCAATCTGTGCGTTCACTGTAGGCTCCTTGGTATTCAGGCGGTAGAAGAGCAGCAATTTCGCTCATTACCTGAGTGGTTAGCAAATCTAGTTGCGCCTTGCTTAGCCTGCCATCAAATGAGGGAAGCCTGAAGGGTTGGCCGATGTTGACGATTATGTGCGGGTGTCTCCATAGCCAACTTATCCCCCTGATTTTGTCCGTACCAATGATGCCAACAGGAAGGAGGAGAACACCGGTTTGCGAAGCAATCACTGCAGAACCTGTCTTTCCCGGCAGAAGCCTTCCTTCACGGCTTCTCTTGCCTTCAGGAAACATGCCTAGGACTAGCCCACCATTCAACATGTCTTGCGCCTGCTCAATTGCTTGCCTTTTTTCCGCGGTTGTCCCTTGGCGCCGCACCACAAAGACTTGTGCCCAGCGAAGTATAGGCCTCAAGAAAGGGTTGCGGAAAAGCTCCTCTTTAGCCATAAAGCTAATCCACCGAGAAAAGCTAAGTGCAAGCAATATTGGGTCCAGAAGGTGAACATGGTTGGCTACCACAATAAGTGGACCCGTCGGAGGCACATTCTTCCCCCCTCTAGCCTCCCAGGAGAGAAAAATCCTGCAAAGGGTCTTGAGTACGGTTAGGATAATCCTCTGAGGCAGGGTCACCGGTCTATTGCCAGAGCATATATTTTATCCACGACTTGCTGCAGAGTCAGTTTCTCGGTATCTATGGTTAGGGCATCCTCAGCAGGCCTGAGCGGGGAGATAGCCCTATGGCTATCAATCCCATCCCTTTTCTTTAGCTCGGCAAGGACGGCAGCGAAATCCGCCGTCTCCCTTCGCGCCACCAATTCGCTATAACGGCGATTTGCTCTCTCCTCTACAGAGGCAACCAAGAAAATCTTTAGCTCAGCCCAAGGCAAGACCACTGTACCTATATCTCTGCCTGCCATTACCACTCGCCCCCGTTGGGCTAGCATCCGCTGCTTAGATACCATCGCCTGCCGTATGCCGGCAAACCTTGATATGAGGGAGACCTTTCCCTCTACCTCGGGTGAGAGTAACCTAGAGGAAATGTCTTCGCCATTGACAAGAAAGGAGAAGTTCCCCCCTTGGGAAGGAGAGAAATCAAACGTAGTCTCGCTGGCTAGCTGAGAAAGCGTGCTTTCATCCTCAAGAGAGATGCTCAAACTAATAGCTTTCCAGGTAAAGGCTCGATACATCATACCGGTATCGAAGAAAACGAAATTCAACTTTGAAGCTAATAGAGAGCCAACGCTGCTCTTGCCTGCTGCTACGGGACCGTCTATGGCAATTAGCTGTGGCTTCAAACTTTCGCCTCTCATATTACCATTCTCTGACAAACTGTCAAGGCCTTGGCCTTGATAGCTCCGGCCCGAAGGATTTTGAGGGAAGGTGCACACTCCATGCCCTGGAATTGGCTGCCTTGGGGGTCCTCCTGTATCCCTGAGGGTAACAAACAGGGCATCAAAACGTCTTGCAAGATTTGTATTTTGGCGCTGCGCTTAACGTTGCCTTTGAGTTAAGCCGAAAACGACAGCGAAACCCAGGGCTAGGCTCAAGCTACAGGTACGAAACATGGTTGCGTAGTTGCTCATGCTGGCAACGATGCCCATGATGGTGGGGCCCAGAGCCAAGCCACCGTGTAGAAAGCTGGTGGTCATACCCATGGTCAACCCCCTCATATCAGGTGGAGTCAGGTCAGCGACCAAGGCATAAGCCGCCGACATGGCAATGCCCATGCCGACACCGTAGGAGATAAGCACAGCAATCAAGCCAGAGAAGACGTTGACG
>JADFUX010000095.1 GCA_015222255.1 Chloroflexota bacterium | reverse complement strand
GTGTCTTAACATACTCTGCCCCTCCGACTTGCCGGTTCGACCTAACGGAAATCTGGCGCTCTTAAATTGTCCTCCGCTACGTACGATTCCGCCAGCTCGAAATAGCGCTTGGCGACAGTCAAAACCTTCGTCTTCTCCTCCTCAGAGATGTAGGGGTCGTCCAGCTTAAAGCTCTCAACCTTGCCTCTGACGTAAGCTCGGTAGCATTTGTAGAAGTTGAGCAATGTCAGCAGCTCGTCATCATGACTTAGCTCTACGTAGGCATTTGTCAAATGCTCTGATAGGTCAGCCCGGTGGTAGCGGTCCAAGTCCATAGCGAGAAAGGCGATTTCCGAAGCTACATCCGAATATCTAAACCTATCGTTGAATTCAATGCAATCGTAAATACAAAGATCATCCGTGAAGCAAATATGGGCGGCATGGAGGTCACCGTGGCAATCCCTTACTTTGCCTTCCTTCACTCGCTTATGGAACAGGCTGCTGTTGCTGTTGATGAAATTCTCGGTATAGCTTTTGATTCGCTCATATTTCGCTGGAGGGATGGAAATGCCAATATATTTCTCAGTTTGATTGAAATTCTCATCAGTGTTTTGGCGAATAACCTCTAATTTGCCGAAGGCAGCAATTTCTGGGCTTGTCCTGGCTCCTTCGTGGAAGACTGCCAGCCTTTCCGCCACTTCTGCTACCATCTCTTTAGTTACGTGGCCATTGAGCAAAAGCACATCCATCATGCGGTCTTGAGGCAATTGCCTCATTTTGACGGCGTACTCTATTGGATCGCCTTCTCCTTCAACACGGCTTTCGCCTTTGTCTTCAACAATTGGTACCACTGCCAAATAAACGTCGCGGCAAAGACGCCTGTTTAGTTCTAATTCCTGGTGGCAGAAGAAAAGGCGTTTCTCTAAGGTGGTGTAGTCCAGAAATCCCAAGTTGACTGGCTTTTTTACCTTATATACGTAGTCGCCAGTGAGGAAGACAAAGGACATCTGTGTTTGAACCAGTTCTACCTTCTGGGGTCTATGTGGATAGGCTTGAGGCGTGACTAATGCGTCAAGTTTATATGGCAATTTCAACACTGGCTTGCTTGGCAACTCCTGGATTTAACCGAAGCTAAGTAACAGGCCTGCTCCTACAGAGCCATCCTGAACCTGGCCATATCTGGGTGGTCGGTACGCGGGCCAGTATCAGTCAGCAACCTGCCATTCTTGCCTTGGTGATTACGAAGGCTTGAATGCTAAGAAGGTTGTCATTTTCTCCCCCTCACCTCGATGCAAGAATTGCGCCGTAAGAGGAATTCCAATTCTAATGGTCTCAGGCTTAGTTGTATCTAGCCCCTCAATGCGGGCATCAACCCTTGCGCCTTCCTCTAGGTCCACTACGCCAGAGCAATAAGGATTCTTTCTATCGTAACCCTCTTCCATCATGAAGGGAGGACCTATGCTTATGACAGTGAAAGCGGCAAGCTTCCCCTTTCCCTTCATCTCAACCCATTCCATCTCCGAGCCATAACACTTTATGCAAATGGAGCGCGGAGGCACGAAAAGGGCACCACATTTCTTGCACCTGGAGCCCATGAGTTTATCTTCATTAAGGAACTGCTCGTAAGAAATATCACTAAAAGGCTTTGCTTCCATTTTTACCTCCTCTCATCGAATTTCCAATTTCTGCCTCAAGGCTTCACCGGTGACACAGTTTTGTAGCAGTCTATTTGTTGTCTTACCTCCTCTCGAGGATGGTAACCGTACAAGTACCTCCCGTGCCTCCGAGGTTTTGAGCAGCACCGATATGCAGGTCTTTCTTGGGAATCTGTCTTTCCCCCGCCTCACCTCTCAGTTGTTTCCAGACCTCGATCAACTGACCTATACCTGTTGCACCCACAGGGTGTCCTTTGCACTTAAGCCCACCTGAGGTATTAATTGGCATAGGGCCATCCAATCTCGTTAAGCCTTCTTCAACGGCCTTGAATCCTGTTCCCTCTTCGAAGAAACCGAGGTCCTCTATATGAATGAGTTCAGCCATGCTGAAGCAATCGTGTACTTCGGCAAACTGAATATCTTTAGGCGTAAGCCCCGACATCCCGTAGGCCTCCGCCGCGGCGTTTTTATTAGCTTCAAAGGAGGTAAGGCTGGGGGCAGCATGTAAGCCTCTGCCACTCCCTTGCCCTATCCCAATAACATGGAGGGGATTGTCTGTGAAGTTTTTGGCGATTTCCTCTGCTACCAACAGCATACAAGCGGCCCCATCACTTATCGGGCAACAATCGTAGAGGTACATTGGCCAGGCAACTTGAGGGTTGAATCTAGGGTCCCAGAGAGCTTCCTTCTCATCTTTCCATTCTGGCACTGGCTCTCCCTTTTTCTTAGCCCGCTCAATCCTGGCCTTCATGAGATCAGAGATGGTCATGTTGAATTGCGCCTTTGGATTAAGTCGAGCATTATTATGGCTCTTGATAGTAACGTTCATAAGATGATCACGTGTGGCCCCATATTTTGCAAAGTAGTCAGTGGCTATGGCGCCAAATACGCCGGGGAAGGTAAACCCAACTCTTGATTCATAAGGAACGCTTGCCAGTGCCAGGCCTTCGGTGACTTCCGCCGTGGGGCGTTTCGACATCTCCTCCACGCCACTAACCAAAACGATATCATAAAATCCAGAGGCTATGGCAAAAACGCCCTCTCTGAAGGCAAGCGCGCTTGCTGCACATGCACCCTCGGTCCTTGTTGCTGGCTTCGGTGCCAGCCCAATCAGATCAGAGATTATAGGTCCCCAATGCCCCTGATGCATAAAGAAGTCATTTGTGAAATTCCCCACATAAAGAGCATCAATATCATTAGGTTCTAGCCCTTTGTCCACTGAGGAACGCATCTCATTGAATGCTTCAGCAAATAAATCCTTGGAGTCTTTGTCCGGATACATGGCAAACTTTGACATTCCCGCACCAACCACAGCCACTCCCCTTCCCAGCTTCCTTTTCTTTTGCATTTCACACCTCCTAAATGTACTATGGCTTCAAAAGCCCGATCTCAAAACCCGGAGGTAGATTATACTACTCTGGGGCGACATTTACCACAGAAGGCTGCTTGCTTCAAGTCGGTATCAGCCAGACAGTTGGAGAAATGCATAACACACTTTGCATCCGAGCAATGCCCTAGGCCTAACGTGTGACCTAATTCATGAACTGCTTCTTTTGTGGCTCTGTCTAAGAATAGACTATTGTCAGGGGGTAAACCGTAGAATTCTGGCCTCAAACGGCAAAGGGAAATAACTGCCATCCCGGAGCTTATGTCAGCCTCACCAAAAACGAAATTAAGCCGGGGCACATAGAGGTCAACATCCGCTATGCCCAGAACCTTCTCATCTCTTTCCTTCCCCAGGGCATTCAATGAGGCTATCAACATTGAGGAGAGATACTGCTTTCTTCTTGAATCATAGGCATAAGCTAGCTGGTCAAAACCAGGTTTCATTCTCACCGGGCACCCAAGAAGATGATTAAGCCTTTTCCTGATTTCTTCGGTCGTCTCGCTATCCGTACTTCCTAATGGCTTAAGTGCGATTTCCATTGATGTCACCCATCCTGTTGCCCTCTAAATTCTATCAAATTTCGCAGCAAGACAGTTCTCCTTGAGCATTTGTCGCCCCAAAAGTATAATAGCCAGTAGCTTTAGAGGAACCGAAGGAGGGCTATATTATGGATTGGGGGAAGAGAAATCGCCTGGCGCAATTGATTCAACTGGATGGTCACTGTTTGTTCTTGCCGATCGACCATGGATATTTTCAGGGGCCAGTGAGCAAATTGGAGGAGCCTCGCAAAACTATTGAGCCTCTCCTTCCTTATGCTGACGCTGTTTTTGTTACCAGGGGGGTGCTAAGGTCGTCAATAGATCCTGATAAGGCGAAACCAATTATACTCAGGGTGTCCGGCGGCACAAGCATGGTGGGAAAAGACCTTGCTCATGAAGGAATCACCACCTCTATGGAAGAGGCCATCCGCCTTAATGCTGCTGCTGTGGGCCTTTCCATTTTCGTTGGCAGTCATTACGAGCATGATTCGCTGTTGAACTTGGCAAGGCTGGTTGATGAAGGTGAAAGGCATGGTATTCCTGTAATGGCGGTTACTGCCGTGGGCAAAGAACTGGAGAAAAGAGGTGTCCGCTACCTTGCTTTATGTTGTCGCATTGCCGCCGAATTAGGTGCAAGTGTAGTAAAAACCTACTGGTGTGAAGGATTTGAAAAGGTGGTGGAGGGTTGCCCTGTCCCAGTGGTCATGGCAGGTGGGCCCAAAGTAGACACGAATCTTGAGGTTTTCGAGTTTGTTTACGATGGAATGCAAAAGGGGGCTGTAGGTGTGAATCTGGGGAGGAATATCTGGCAAGATGAGCACCCCGTGGCAATGATAAGGGCCATACGCAGCATTATCCACGAGAATGCTACCCCACACAAGGCTCAGGAGTTATACGACGGTATAAGGAACTCAAAACCATAGTAGTGTGCCTTTGCAAATTGTGGGGAGACTAGAAACCGGCTCGGAGACAAAAACCAGGAAAGCAGTGGCAGAGAGAATAAGTGGAGAATAACCGCAATCGGAAGTTGGCGTTGGAGATTACCCCTGAGACAAAATCTCAAATTATGAAGAGTATGCAGAGTCAAAGAAATAGGCTGTTATGGAAAGAAGGAGGCGAACTATGGAAAGAATGATTGCGTTTTGTGGAACAGTTTGTACCGAATGTCCAGCATTCCTGGCAACAGAAAGGGATGATGATGATGGAAGAAAGAAGACTGCCGAGTTGTGGTCTAAGCAATACAATGCAGACATCAAGCCAGAGGATATTAACTGCAAGGGCTGTATTTCAGAGGGTGGTCTGATTTTTGGCTACTGTAACGTGTGCGAAATAAGGAAATGTGGGCAAGAGCACGGTCTTAGAAACTGTGCTTACTGCGATGAATATGTTTGTGAGAAGCTCGACAAGTTTTTTGAGATAGCACCTGAGGGCAAAGCTACTCTCGACGAAATAAAGAAAGGCCGTTAGTTCACAGTAACGACT
>JADFUX010000094.1 GCA_015222255.1 Chloroflexota bacterium | reverse complement strand
GATTTGCACAAAACAGGAACCGAATTACTTGTCCGCCAACGCCAGCCAGGGGATAGGTTCCAGCCTCTCGGTATGAACATGCCTAAAAAGCTTCAGGACTTTATGGTTGATGCCAAAATACCTCTCTCATGGCGGAAGCATATTCCCATAGTTTGCTCTCCTCAACAAATCATCTGGGTAGTGGGCTGGCGCATTGATGACAGAGTTAAGCTTACTGAGACTACTAAAGAGACTCTGCGCTTGGAGTTTGTTAAGTCATCATGAAAGCAGTGGATAGAGAATTGAAGTTACGCCATCTCACGGTTGATGAAGCCTTATTCAGACTTGGTCAATACCTTGACGATGCTTTTATGGCTGGCTTGCCCTCTGTGAATATTGTCCATGGTAAGGGGATAGGAATATTGCGTCAGGCAGTGCACGAAGCATTAGCCAAACACCCTTTAGTTAAATCTTATCGCCTTGGCGGCTATGGTGAAGGGGACTACGGCGTTACCATAGTTGAGATGGCGAACCGCTCGAGGACTTGAGCTGCCCAACGAAGTCCTAATGATGGCAAGGCATCACCACCCAAGGTCTCGCGGGAGCCTGCGTGTGATATCTTGGAAGGCCCCAAGGTTCTCCCAGGCAATGCCCACCAGCCAAAGTCAGTACTTGGCTGAAAGTTAAATAGGGAAGATGGAGGGTGGCTTGGCGACATGCTTCAGCACGACTTCTCGTCTCTGACTCTCCTTTGGCCGATTGTAGCGACTTTGCCCTATGGTAGCTACACATCTTCGGTCTCGTTGGGCTTTCTCGGGGCTTTTGGAGCAGACGACCTTGGCATGGCCATCAACGATGACGCGATCCTATCTGGACGGATTGCTCTGGCGTTTACAGCTTGACAGAGTTGGTTTTCTATTGTTATCGTTTATGCTAGGTCGTGCTAGGTGGGGAGCTAGCGGTGCCCTGTACCCGAAACCCGCTATAGCGGGGCCGAATTCCTGTTTGAGGTTTTTGCTTGTAATCCTGCTTCTGCTAAGCGGTGTTGAGGGCTGGGTTCTACGCAGCAGGGGGCTATGAACTCCGTCAGGTTCGGAAGGAAGCAGCGGTAAGTAGTATACTCTGTGTGACGTAGAGTCGCCTGGTTGGAGCTGGCTGGCACAAGTGAATTACATAGTCGAGATCGAGGGCAGGTGCACGACCTACATGGGGAGATGGCCTAGGGGAGATTCAAGTGGATTTAGAGCTCCAAGGCAAGGCAGCAATGCTTACAGGGTGTAGCTCAAATATCGGTGGTGCTTGAATCTCTGGCTTTCCCAGGAACCGGCAAACTACCGATTCCTGAAATTGATGAGGCTCAAGGAGAGAAAACGGCTGAGGGAGCCAATGCTCTTACTGGCGGTGGTATTGCAATCTAGAGAGCAAACACGGCGCTCTGTCTGGTTGCTTGACAAGGTACTTAAATTCATGTTATAGCTTACCAAAATTCAGGAGGTGACAAAGATGGCGATTAGGAAAGTATGTGTTGTAGGTGCAGGGACAATGGGCAATGGAATAGTGCAAGTTGTGGCGCAGGCAGGCTATGAAACGGTGATGGTTGATATCAAGCAGGAATTTGTAGACCGGGGGATGGAGGCGATAAAGGGTAGCCTTGCCAGGTTTGTGAAGAAGGGAACGAAAACACAAGAAGACGTGGACAAGATTATTGCTAGAATTCAGATCTCAACGGATCTAAAGCAAGCTGCAAAGGATGTAGACTATGTCATAGAGGCGGTATTTGAGAGGGCGGACGTTAAGCTGCCTATATTTGAGCAGCTTGACGAAGCATGCCCCAAGGAGACCATTTTAGCCTCTAATACATCTGGGATACCGATAGCTCTGCTTGCATCTGCAACGAAGCGCCCCGACAAAGTCATAGGTATGCACTTCATGAATCCTGTACCGGTAATGCCGGGGCTAGAGGTGGTCAAGTCTTTGCTTACTTCGGAGGATACTCTGAACACTAGCCTTGAGTTTGCTAAGTCTTTGCCGAAGGAGACAGTTGTGGTTAAGGATTCCCCGGGATTTGTATCAAATAGGATAATTCCGTTGGTGCTAAACGAAGGGGCAAAGTGTTTGGAGGAAGGTCTGGCCACGATAGAGGACATAGATAAGGTATGTAGGTTATCATTCAATTGGCCTATGGGTCCGTTCGAGCTGTCAGACCTTGTTGGCATAGATGTCGCCGTAGACCTTTTGGATGGGATTTACGAACAGACTGGATGGGAGAGATACAAGCCCACTCCATTGCTAAAGAGGATGGTGGAGATTGGATATACCGGAAGGAAAGCTGGGAAGGGTTTCTACACATTGTTTGGCAAGAAATAGTCTTGACGGAGGGGAATAATGACGCAGAGAGAATACGCCAATATCATATATGAGAAGAAGGAAAGAGTTGCCACCATAATGCTCAACAGGCCTAAAGCCCTGAATGCACTAAGCTTTGCATTGACTGCGGAAATGCGTGATGCGTTTCAAGATGCGGAAAACGATGATAACATCAATGTTATTGTTTTGACTGGTGCTGGAGATAGGGCCTTCTGTGCCGGCGCGGACATTTCTGAACTGCAGCAACTGAGTCCTATAGAAGCGAGAGATTACTCTTTGGCACTACAAGAACACACTAGACAGATGGAGAGGATTAGAAAACCCGTAGTAGCCAAAGTGAACGGGCTTTGCTTAGGTGGCGGACTGGAGGTTGCCATGGGTTGTGATTTGAGAGTTGCTTCAGATAAAGCGAGGTTCGGACAGCCTGAGGTTAACCTAGGTGTTATACCCGGCGCTGGAGGAACTCAAAGGCTCACGAGGCTCGTGGGCAAGGCTAAAGCTATGGAACTCGACATGCTGGGTGATATGATTGATGCTGCTGAAGCGTACAGGCTTGGGCTAGTAAACCAGGTGGTTCCGGCTGAGGAGCTAGACAAAGCCGTGGATGAACTTGTGCAGAAACTCCTGTCAAAGAGCTCTGTTATCCTTGGAACCATAAAGCTGGCAGTGAATAAAGGAATAGAGATGGATTTGGACCGTGCATTGTACTATGAGGCCGAGTGCTTTGG
>JADFUX010000093.1 GCA_015222255.1 Chloroflexota bacterium | reverse complement strand
CTACTGTCACTGTAGCTCATTAAGGATGCCCAACATGGCCCAGCACAGACTGGCGCAATTTCGTCCCATTACATTGGATAACCCATCCTGGAAGATTTGAAGGCATCTCAATGGCAGGATTATAACGTGCACTAGCTATTGACAAATTTGGCCACAGGTGTTAAAAGCATAGTGAGCCGATGTGTTTCCTTGGATGGCAGTTTAGACGTAGAATTTAGCACATGGAAGACAGGAGCGGCTAGCGTAATGGTTACAACGTATGAGGAATTAGTGCCGGGTTATGAGTTTCCTCCTGCCAGATATGAGCTGACCTCATCGCTTATCTCCGAGTATTTGAAAGCAGTGGACAACCCGAGTGAATTGAAAATCTTTGAGGAATTTGTTCCTCCCCTGGCTATAGGGGCATGTGCCCTGGCTGCAATGTCGGGGTCTCTTTCGTTGCCACCTGGCTCCATACATGCCTCGCAGGAATTCGAGTTCTTCAAGTTAGTGCCCGTTGGTGCCACAATACATTGCCACGCCAAGGTGGCTAGGAAGTTGAGTCGGGGCAAAATGCGCATGTTAGTATTGGAAATTGATGTTTTTGATGAAAGCAAGGAGAAGGTGCAATCCGGGAAGGCGACTGTAATGTTGCCGGGTTAAGGTCTAAGGCAAATGGTTGCAGAATTTCACGAGGGGAATGCCCTTCTTTCTGTGGTAAAACACATCACTCAAGAGCAAATTAACCTTTATGCCCATGCATCAGGTGATTTTAATCCTATCCACATAGACGAGTCTTTCGCCGCTAATACTCCTCTGGGCGGCACTATTGCCCATGGCATGCTTGTCATGGCTTATGTATCGGAGATGATGACTCTGGCCTTTGGGCGGAGTTGGCTCTCTGGAGGCAAGCTTTCCGTGCGCTTCAAAGCGCCAGCGCGTCCCGGAGATACCCTCACTGTCGAAGGCAAGATTGATTCCATCGAAGATGAGAATGGTGTATCATATGCGAACTGTAGTCTTGAGTGCCACAATCAAAGAGATGAGGCAATAGTGGCAGGGGAGGCAACGGTCAACCTTCTGGAAGAGTGAGCCAATGCCTGAAGCCAGCAGAAAGGTGAGGATAGCGGTTGATGCCATGGGGGGTGACTACGCTCCTGGGGAGATAGTCAAGGGAGCGATTCTTGGGGCTGAGGAAAACGATGTAGAGATTCTCTTGGTCGGCCCAACGGACGTATTGCGGGCAGAACTCGCCAAGTACAACTCTTCCAATCATTTACCTGTTCGCTGTGTCGAGGCTAACGAGATTATTACGGAGAGTGAGCCGCCTGCTTTAGCCGTTCGCCGCAAGCCTAATTGTTCTATAGCTGTAGCGGCGAAGCTAGTTCGGTCGGGTGAGGCAGACGCTTTAATTAGTGCTGGGCCTTCAGGGGCCGTTGCGGTTAGTGTCATCCAGTTCATAGGTATGGTTAGAGGAATGGAGCGTCCGACGGTTGGTGGGACTCTTGGCAGCTTTGCACCTGATATCGTGATGATGGATCTTGGAGCCAACGTCGATTGCAAACCACATCATCTTTTGACTTTCGCTATCGCTGGTTCGGTATACGCCAGAAGGTTGCTCAATATCTCCAACCCCACGGTGGCCTTGCTGAGCACTGGCGTTGAGGAGGGCAAGGGCAATGAAGTTGTGCGTGAGGCTTACCGTATGCTTAAGGACAGTGGCTTGAATTTCATCGGCAATATAGAGGGTAATGATGTCTTAAGTGGGCGAGCCAATGTTATTGTCTGTGATGGCTTTGTAGGTAATGTGGTCCTTAAGTTCTATGAAAGTATGGGCGACCATGCCCTGAATTACGTGAACAGGAAAGTCGAGAAATACCCGCCGTTGCGGGGAATAGCTAGATTCTTGTTTAATAGACTGTTCCCGGTGACGAAAATAGCCTACGAAGGTGAAGAGGCAGGTGGTGGCATCCTGTGGGGAGTCAACGGCATTGTGAGGTTGTCCCATGGAGACAGTCAGGCACCACAAATAGTTCACGGCATAGAGAGTGTCAAGAGAGCCGCGCAGGCTGACATCGTTGGCTGTCTAAGTGCAGAGATAGCAAAGCTAAGAAAAGAAGGCAAGTTATGAAGGAGGTTATTAGATGTCTGTCGAAGAGCAAATAAGGGAGATCGTGGCCAAAATCGTTCATGTTGACAAGAGTCTTATTACCCGCGAGGGCACTTTCAAGGACATAAAGGCAGATTCCTTGGACATAGTGCAGGCCATGGTGGCGGTGGAAGACACCTTTGATATCGAAATCCCGGATGAGGAAGCTCAGAAATTTCAGAATTTCGGCGATTTTGTTGATTTTGTGGAGCGGTGTCTGGCTGCGAAGGAGAGAGCATGAGTCAACCCCTCCAAGGTAGACTTGCCCTGGTAACCGGCAGTGGCAGGGGGATTGGCAATGCGATTGCTCTGAAGCTTGCCTCCCAGGGTGCTGACATTATTGTCAATTTCTTTCGCCGCCGTGACGCGGCGGAGAAGACAGCTAGAGACATCGAGGCTATGGGGGTGAAAGCCCAGGTTATCAAGGCTAATGTGGGAGATCCGGCCAAGATTGATGAGATCTTTGACACGATTGGTAATGATTGGGGGCACTTAGATATCCTCATTAACAACGCTGCCTCAGGCGTGGGCCGTTCCGTAATGGATTTGGACGTCAAGGCGTGGGATTGGACTATGGACATTAACGCCAAGGCTGTCTTGCTCTGTTCGCAGCGGGCCTCCAAGCTAATGGAAGGAAGAGGCGGTAAGATAGTCAGCATAAGTAGCTTAGGTTCGTCATTTGTGCTGCCTACCTATGCTATTGTGGGAGTGTCCAAAGCTGCACTGGAAGCGTTAACTCGCTACCTCGCCATAGAGTTAGCGCCAAAAGGCATTTGTGTCAATGCTGTAGCTGGTTCTGCTGTTGAGACAGAGGCATTGAAGTTCTATATTAAGGAGGGGTTGATAAAGGACACCCGTCAAGCGACGCCGGCGGGCAGGATGGTGACTCCTGAGGATGTAGCTAATACGGTAGCTTTCTTGTGTAGTGAAGAAGCTTTCATGATAAGAGGGCAGACAATCATCGTTGATGGGGGCACCTCTGTGGCGCCCTTTGCCACGCCAGAGTAGGACTGCTGGTGAAGGTCTTATTGTGGGAAGCTAAGCGACGAAGCGATGGCAGAACATCGGATTGCTTTGCTACACTTGCAACAACAGTCACCAAAACAGTCTCCAAGGAGGTAAGATAAGGTGAAATTGCCGCGAGTTGTGGTTACTGGAATGGGCACTGTTAATCCTTTGGGCTTGAATGTAGAGGAATTCTGGTCGGGACTAGTTGCCGGGAGGTCAGGGATTGGGCTTATTACTCGCTTTGATGCCAGCAAGTACCACGTGAAGGTAGATGCTGAGGTAAGGGGCTTTGACCCGGAAAAGCACATGGATCCAAAGGTGGTGGATCGTAATCCTCGAGGGGTTCACTTTGCTGTTGCTGCCGCTAGGGAGGCAGTGGCTTCAGCCAAACTGGATATGACTCAGGAAGTCCCAGAGCGGGTAGGGGTTGGGATCAGTCTCATGGTGGAAAGCGACTACATTGTCACGCAAAATGAGCTCATCAAAGCTAGAGGTCCGAGGAGAGCTGACCCATTGTTCATCGCCAGATCGAGTCCCAGCGGAGCTTCGATGCAGGTAGGCATGATGTTGGGAGCCAAAGGGCCTAATTCCAGCGTGAATAGCCTTTGCGCCAGTGGTGCCGATAGTATAGGCACAGCGGCAAATTTCATTAGGTTGGGATATGCTGATGTCATGATAGTCGGAGGGGCCGATTCCAGTTTGAGCCCAGTTGGCATGGCGGGTATTGACATTGTGGGAGCAGTCTCACGCAACGCAGAGCCGGCCAGGGCTTCCTGTCCCTTTGACCTTAACCGTAGCGGTTTTGTCTATGGTGAGGGCGCTGGAATACTTGTGTTGGAAGATTATGCGCATGCCAAAAGACGGGGCGCACGTGTTCTGGCTGAGGTTGCCGGCGCTGGCTGGTCTTTTGATGCCCATGATCAAACTGCGCCAGCCCCAGAACCAGAGGCCTACGCTATGCGGATTGCTTTGCAGACTGCAGGGGTAAAAGCCGCGGAGGTTGATTACATCAATGCTCATGGTACAAGCACTAAGTTAAACGATGCTTGCGAAACGGCTGCCATCAAGACGGTCTTTGGCGAGCATGCTTACAAAATCCCAATAAGCTCCACGAAGTCCATGATCGGTCACATAATAAGTGCTGCCGGTGCCATCGAGACGGTAGCTGTCATTCTGGTCATGAATAAGGGTATTATCCATCCCACTATAAACTATGAAACGCCCGATCCTGAGTGTGATTTGGATTACGTGCCCAATGTTGCTCGTCAGGCGCAAGTGAATGTTTGCTTGAAAAACGGCTTTGGACTTGGTGGGGAGAATTGCTGCCTGGTTTTGAAACGGTTTGGCAAGTGAGCGAACTAGAAGGCAGAGTATCACTCGTAACTGGGGCCTCTCGTGGCATAGGTAAAGCTATTGCCCTGAAGCTTGCCAGCCTTGGCTCCAAGGTGGCGGTCAACTATCGTGAGAGGGAAGCTGAAGCTAACAGCGTGATTGAAGCCATAGCCAGTCAGGGTGGTGGAGAGGCTATAGCGATAAAGGCAGATGTTGCCGATACTGAAGCAGTGAAGGCTATGGTAGAACAAGTGACTGACAGGTGGGGCAGCATTGATATTTTGGTAAACAATGCCGGAATCACCCGAGACACCCTTGTGCTAAGGATGGGTGACAAGGACTGGGATGAGGTAATAGACACAAATTTGCGAGGAGCCTACTTGTGCACCAAGTTTGCCTTAAGGTCTATGATAAGGCAAAGGAGGGGGCGCATCATAAACATCTCCTCAATCGCTGGAGTGATGGGCAACCCGGGGCAAAGCAACTATGCTGCTTCGAAAGGTGGACTTATCGCTTTCACTAAGAGTGTAGCCCGTGAGATTGGTTCACGCAACATCACCGTGAACGCTGTGGCTCCGGGCTTTATTGCTACCGACATGACCGATAAGCTGCCCTCGGAAAGGAAGGAATCTGTTCTGGCGATCATTCCATTGCAGCGCTTTGGGGAGCCAGAAGACGTAGCAGAGCTGGTAGCTTTCTTGGCTTCTGAGAAGGCCGGCTACATCACGGGACAGGTTATCTGTATAGATGGTGGGGCGTTTACTTGATTAGTCGGAGTTCGGGCTCCTCCCTTGTCGCATTGTTACCGAAAACTGCTCGAGTGAGATAGACAGGCGAAAACTGAAAGAGAGGGGAGCGAGCTAGGGATTAGCAAAAGAGCGTCATTCCATTATTTGGGCCTTGAACATCCTGCTACTGGTCAGGTCGTCTAGCAGTCTGCTCAAGGCGGACACGTATCTTCTTGCCTCATCTTCATCGAGCTGTACCACGTTGTCGGCTATTCTTTGGCAGTAGTCGCAACTGCTGCACCCGGAGAGGCAATCTTGCTTCTTGAAGAAATCAACAAAGCCTTCCAACTGTTGGTTATCAATGAAGACTCTGGGTGGTGAGACCGGAGCAGCGATTTGCGTCCTGGATAGAGCCGGGTTTGCGTATGTGGTTTTTGGGGTAAGGCCAATTAGGATATCGTAGAGGTTTCCCCTGTATTGACGTGATGAACATGCCGCAGTGGCATT
>JADFUX010000015.1 GCA_015222255.1 Chloroflexota bacterium | reverse complement strand
TCAAAGTTCGGCACAATATACCAAGATGTTAGACAACGTTACAAGGCGTACGCTAAGAAATTCATAGGCTTTGATGTAGAAATTTGAGATGACGATTCTTTGTCGTTGCGAGCGGAGCGACGAAGCGATGACCGCGAGAGTAGGAGGCGAAAGGCATGGGTAAAATATGGAGAGTTTCCGGCCCACTAGTTATAGCTGACGAAATGAAAGGCTCCCAGGTTTACGAAATTGTCGAGATAGGGGAAGAGGGGCTTGTGGGAGAGATAATAGGACTGGAAGGAAATAAGGCCATAATTCAAGCTCATGAGGATACTCTGGGGTTAAAAGCCGGCGAGGTGGTGAGGGGAACGGGAAGAATCTTGAGCGCTGAGTTAGGCCCAGGGATCGTGGGAGCCATTTATGATGGCCTTCAAAAGTCTTTACTTACCCTGGTTGAAGATACTGGTTCCTTCATTAAACGAGGTGCCAAGGCACCTGCACTTGCACGAGACAAAAAATGGCAGTTCACACCCAGGGTCAAGCTTGGAGATACAGTCAGCGAAGGGGACATAATAGGCACAGTCCCCGAGACCAATCTCATAGAACACAGGGTAATGGTTCCCATAGGCATTAAGGGCACAGTGAAGGAGATACGTGAAGGTGAGTACACCGTTGAGGAGCCTGTAGCAAGGGTGGAGCATGATGGAGAAGTAAGGAGTCTCCTACTGATGCAAGAATGGCCAGTAAGAAAGCCCAGACCCTACAAGCAGAGATTTGATCCTTCAGGACTTCTCACCACTGGCATGCGAATCTTGGATTATATGTTCCCTCTGGCTCTTGGCGGCAAGGCTTCTATACCGGGAGGCTTCGGCACTGGAAAAACCGTTGCCTTGCAGCAGTTGGCCAGATGGGCCCAGACAGATCTGAACATCTACGTTGGCTGTGGCGAAAGGGGCAACGAGATGGCTGATGTCCTCTACAGCTTCAGACAACTTAGAGAGCCGAAGACGGGGAGATTACTGCAAGAGAAGGAAGTATTCATAGCTAACACTTCTAACATGCCTGTTGTGGCTCGCGAAGCGAGCATTTTCGTCGGCATTACCATGGCTGAGTACTTTAGGGACATGGGTTATGATGTTCTGCTGGTGGCAGATTCAACTTCAAGATGGGCTGAAGCTATGAGGGAAATGGGTGGAAGACTAGAGGAAATGCCTGGGGAGGAGGGCTTCCCTTCGTACATGGGTTCACGGCTTTCCTCTTTCTATGAAAGAGCAGGGATGGTTAAATGCTTGGGCAGCCCTGAAAGAAGAGGATCAGTAACAGTAGCTGGCGCTGTAAGTCCTCCCGGAGCTGACTTCAGCGAACCAGTTACTCAAAATACGCTGAGAATAGTAGATGCTTTATACTCCTTGGACGTTTCCCTGGCAAACAAGAGACACTTCCCAGCGATAAGCTGGCTCACCAGCTATAGTCTTTATGCAGACGCAGTCAAAGACTGGTGGGACAAGATCGATCCAGGGTGGGTGGATACCAGGGCTACTGCTTTGAGAATATTGCAGCAGGAGGCCGAGCTGGAGGAAATTGTGAGGCTTGTAGGCCCGGAAGCTTTGCCCGAAGGAGACAAATTACTGCTACTCGTCGCCAGGATGATACGGGAGGACTTTCTCCAACAAAGCGCTTATCATGAAGTTGATACCTACTGCACGCCGACAAAAGCAGGCCTCATGCTCAAGACTATAATAAGGTTCTATGAACTCGCCCAAGAAATGCTAAATTCTGGAGCGGGTATTGAGAGCATCCGCTCATCTCCCGCGGTGTACAAGATATCCAGGATGAAGGATATAGCAGATGAGGTTTTTGAGCAGAGGGTTAAGGAGTTATGGTCGGAGATGGAAGAGAGCTTGATAGCTCGGAAACGGGTTCCCTAGAACTTCAAACAACTCTAGGGCAGAAAGGAGGAACTAGATGGATTTCTCTTCGCTTTACATTAAAGAAGGAAGAGCAATTAGCAAGGCTAAGGGGTCGTTGCTCATAGCTGAAAGTATCCCAGGCATAAAATTCAATGAGATAGTTGACGTTGAACTTATGAATGGTGAGGTGAAGAGTGGTCAGGCAATAGACATCAGCGAGGAGGCAACTGTAGTCCAGGTATTTGGCGGGGTCAGCGAAGTGGACCTTATTGGGAGCAAAATACGGTGCAAAGGCGAGACTCTAAAGCTGGCAGTATCTACCGACATCCTGGGAAGGATCTTCAATGGAATGGGAGAACCCATAGATGGAGCCCCACCCATGATCCCTGAAGATTATCTAGACATTAACGGTGAGCTTATAAACCCCGCAGCTCGCCAGCCTCCAGCCGAGTTCATCGAAACCGGGATCTCAGCAATAGATGGCTTAAACGTCTTAGTAAGGGGACAGAAACTCCCCATATTTAGTGGGGCAGGTCTGCCGCATAACCGAATTGCAGCTCAAATAATCAGGCAGGCCGCAGTGAAGGGCAAGGAGGAGAAATTCGCTCTGATTTTTGGCGCTATCGGTATCAGCTATGATGATGCCTCCTTTTTCATGAGGAATCTGGAGAGGACAGGTGCACTGGAAAGAACGGTGGCTTTCATCAATACTGCCTCAGATCCCGTCATAGAGCGGATATCAACGCCAAGGTTAGCCCTAACCGCAGCAGAGTACTTGGCGTGGAAACAGAATATGCACGTGCTAGTCATACTCACTGACATGACCAATTATTGTGAGGCTCTTCGCGAGCTTTCTTCCATGCGTGAGGAGATACCCTCGAGGAGAGGATACCCCGGCTACATGTATACCGACCTTGCCACGATGTATGAGAGAGCAGGTAGGATTTTTGGAAAAGAAGGCTCAGTGACTATTATGCCTATTTTGACCATGCCTGACGATGACATAACGCATCCCATACCCGATCTTACCGGCTACATAACCGAAGGGCAAATTGTCCTTTCTCGAAATCTGGAGAGAAAGGGAATTTACCCCCCGATAGATGTATTCTTGTCCCTCTCCCGAATGATGAAAGAGGGGATCGGGCCGGGTAAAACCAGGGAGGATCACAACAATGTATTCATGCAGTTGTATGCTGCCTATGCTGAAGGATGTTACCTTCGAGAGATATCAACTATCATAGGTGCTGAGGCTTTGGGTGAACGGGATAGAATGTATTTGGCTAACGCAGACGAGTTTGAGAGGAAATTCATATCTCAAGGCGAGTTCGAGAAAAGAAAGGTAGAAGATACTCTAGACATAGGCTGGAAACTATTTTCGGTATTGCCTGAAGAAGACCTGAAACTGATCAGCGAGGAATTTATCAAGAAGTACCTCCCAAAATACTCTGAAGTCGGTGCGAGCGAAGCGAAGTAATCTCTGTAAATGCCACAGCAATTAATCAAAGTCAGACCCACAAAGATTGAGCTGGTAAAGTTAAAGCGCAGGCTTTCCTTGGCCCAGAGGGTACAAAAGATAGTAAAGGACAGGCTTTCCATCTTAACAATGGAATTCTTGCAGACAGCGAGAGAGACGGTGGAAGCTGAAAAGGAATTGCTTGATGGACTATCTCAAGCTTATAGGGCTTTGTCAATTGCTGCTGGGTATCACGGGTACATAGCGCTGGAAAAGGAACTAATAGCCACCGAAGCTGATTTGGAAATTGCCGCTGGCTTAAGAAACATAGCAGGTGTGAGAGTTCCCTCCTTTGAGCTAATAGGCGATGGAAAGTCAATGAGAGGATATAATCTGGCTGATACCTCTTCATGGTTGGACCACGCAGCTCAACTCTTTGAAAAATGTCTTAAAGCCACTGTTGAGTTAGCTGAGCTCCAGAGGGTGCTTGAATTGCTGGGAATGGAGATAAACAGGACAAAGAGGATAACCAATGCTTTAGAGTATGTGGTCATCCCTAGCTTGCAGGCAACGATAAACTACTTGAATATGAAGTTTGAGGAAAGGGATAGAGAAGAGAAGGCACGGCTGAAACGGGTGAAGGTACTAGTTGCACGAAGGTAGACCGATGCCCAGCGAGTTATCCTACCAAAAGATGCTTCAAGAGTGCCTGAGAGGCGAGCTCAGGATAGTGAACGCTGGATTGCCACGTAGTCAGAAACCGCTATCCGCTTTGTTGCAGGAGGAATACCCTCATGTACAATGTAATGATAGCAGCACTCATTTCTTCAAGAGGAAAGAGCTTGAATACCTTGCAACCATGATAAGTAGTGATGAACAAGAAGCGCTACTATTGCCTATGCTTATAGAACTTGGAGAAAACCAAGCCGAGGTAGCCATAATATGTCAAACGGAGGTAGAAGAGGAGCTTATATCGAGAATTCTCAACATGTCCGTTACAGCCAAGCAGGGAAGGATTACGATATACAAGCCACAATTGGCCCTGCTAAGGAAGATGCTAAAAACAACAACGCAGTACCTATTTTCCCCTAAAATCGTTGCGTGAGCTGCTCCAGACGGACAACGTCCAAGACGAACGCCTTTCTGAACTTACAGAGTATTCCCACTTAAGGGTAAAGCAAGGCTCCGTGTCATAGTCTCTTCCAGTCACTGTCAAGAATCAATAGGTGATAGTCCTGGATAGCTAACATTGGCTATATCTTCATATCTGGATGAGCTAGTGCTCGTAACGCTTGAACCCAAGGGCGACCGGAGTGCGGGCCGTACAGAGCTGGCAAGCCTGCTCTAAGCCAGGCACCGTCATCTTAGTGATGGTATTGACCTTCTTCAGGTATTATCCTTTCTCTTGCTGGGATCTGCTGAGGCTTGCTTCGACATTTTGTTCGGGTATTAAGTTTACCCATCTCTCTTAAACTTATTAATCTTGCCATTCTATCGGCACCTTGTTTGGTCCAACTCATATCCCGCTTCTTCATCGTGTCAGCTATTAGCTTATCCACATTACCCTCTATAGCTCCTAGTCCTCTAAGGCCATCGCCATCTACCACCAGTCTATAATCCCTTGAACCATAGCAATTATCCATGAGGTAAGCTCTTAATTTCATAATTTCCTTGCTCTTATCGCCATCTGCCTTCTCTTGAGCGACAATTAACAGCCTCTCTACTTCATCAATTTCGCCCATAATACATCCCTGATATACTTCAGCCACCAGAGGCTCATTTTTCAATTAGAATAGAGTGTTGTCAAGGGATATCATCAGAAAATTCACCTAACTATTTGGCACCACATTTCGCCCTGCAAACTCTGAAATCGTAGCTAATTCCAGAATCATCCATAGCTAATCAGATAACCAAACTGTAGAAGTTGGGTTTGTATGGAGCGGCAGTGGCGGTAAGTGTAATAACCACATTGGTAACCCCTGCAATGCTGAAACCTTGGTTTAAGAGGCTGCCATTACCTGGAGTGGCACCTAGCAGTCCTGAATTGAGTGACAGCAGCTAGCTGAGCCTACTCCTGTTCTATTCCGTGGTCGTAGAGGTAGTCAAGAGCATCCTGAACCGTTTGTATTTCCTCAGCGTCTTCGTAACTTATTTGCAGTCTCGTCCGCGTAGTGCTGAATTCTTCCTCCACAGCCATTATAAGCTCAACTAAATCTAAGGAGTCGGCATTAAGATCTTCGGCAAAAGAGGCCTCCGGGGTCACCTCGCTCTCCTCAACTCCTAGCTGCTCTACGATGATCCTCTTCAGCCGTTCAAAGATAGTTGCCAGCTTGCCTCCTTACCTCAGTCTACAGATTTGTCTCTGTCACCATACTCACTCACTATGGAACCAAGCACCCCGTTGATCAGCCGTGGCGAAGAATTGCTGCCGAAAGCCTTAGCTAGCTCCACAGCTTCGTTTATGGCTACCTTGATGGGAATGTTGCTGTCAAACAAGATTTCAAAGATGGCAAGACGCAGGATATTCCGATCAATGACAGCCATCTGGTCTACGGGGAAGGCTGGTGCGAATTGCTTAATAACGTCATCAAGCCTGAGTCTATTCTGTAGGACTCCCTGCACGAGTCCCTGACTGAAGTTGAAGGCGTCCTGAGGCAAAGCTTTGTCCTTTGCTAAACGAGATAGGATGTCCTCTGCCCTGTGTTCGGTGCAATCAAGCTCATAGAGTGTTTGAAGAGCAACGATTCTGGCTTCTCGCCTGAAACCCATAGTCAGTTTGATATTGTCAAATGTGCTAGTTGAGCGATGCTCTCAATCCCCGACACGTTGACAATCTGTGCCTCGGGACTAATTCGCTTGATCAAATTGCTGAGTACCACTCCAGGTCCTATCTCATAAAAGGCAGCAACACCGTTATCAATCATGTATTCCACGGAATGCTGCCATTGAATACAGCGGCGAAGCTGTCTGACAAGCTCTTCTTTTATCGAATCAACGTCATTGAGCGGCTCAGCGCTTACGTTAGCTATTATTGGAATTGCTGGTGGCTGGAAGGCGAAATTGGAGATGATTTCGCTAAATTCACTTATGACGGGCTCCATTAGATGTGAGTGAAATGCCCCACTCACCCTTAAAGGAACAAGTCCGCGGGCGCCTTTTGTCTTGGCCAGATTTCTAGCTTTGGCCAAAGCTTCGACGCTGCCGCTGATTACAGTCTGCCCGGGACAGTTAATGTTGGAGACATCGGTCCCGCTTTGAAGGCAGATATCCTCGATAGCCTCTCTATCAAGCCCAATTATGGCTAGCATGCCGCCTGGGTTCTTTTGCCCAGCTTCATACATTAGTCTTCCCCTTTCACGGACCAGGAGCACAGCGTCAACGAGGCTAAGCGCATCGGCAGCAACTAACGCGGTGTATTCGCCCAAGCTATGCCCAGCGACAAAGCTGGGCAAGGGCAAATAGTTGCTGCTTTGCTGAACTGCGCTGAGGCAAGCCAGGCTAGTCACTAAGACCGCTGGCTGCACGTTGTTTGTCTTTATCAGTTCTTCTTCGGGACCTTCGAAACATAGACGAGAGACGGGGAAGCCTAAGGCGGCGTCGGCTTCATCGAAAACTTCTTTAGCTGCCGAATAGCTGCCATATAGGTCCTTCCCCATGCCCACATTCTGTGAGCCTTGTCCCGGGAAGACAAAAGCCACTTTGGCTCTCTCAGCCATGTTCTTAGCTTGTCTTTCTCTTTGGAGCTTTGACCTCAATTGCTTGCCTGCCATTGTAGCTACCGCAGGTAGGGCAGACACGGTGAGCTAGCTTAGGACTGTGGCACTGGGGGCATTCACTCAAGGCAGGCAAAGCCAGCCCTAGGTGACTGCGTCTCTTTCCCTGGCGTGCTTTGGCATACTTTTTCTTAGGTAGAGCCATATCAATCCATCTCCTTTATTCCAGTACAGTCTGGTCTACATAGTGGTTTCATGGGCAAATTAAGCAAGGTATATTGGCGAATAACCTCTCCTAGGTCAAGCATATGATTACTATCGATAGTGGAGCTGGGGAATTCTTTAGATAAGGCAAGAGGCAAACCGTCAAATACGTCAGTAGTAGGGAGGTACTCCTCCTCAACATGAAGACTTATGGAGCCGGGGAAAACATCTAGACATCGACTGCATACCAGTCGTACCTTAACGTCTAACTCGCCTCGGACCAAAATTCCTTGCCCGGTCCGAACTAGCGTCACCTCCCCTTGGATGGAGCTCCTGGCTTGCTCACCGACTATCCCGCGTATGTCGTATTTGCGGCTAGAGCCGGCAGGCTCCTTCAGCAATTGAGCCACATTTATTAGGACATTGAAATGACTTACTGGCATGCTCTCTGCTTTCATGAGTGCCTGGAAATCCATAGTGATAGTAAAGTATAATAGGCGCCAGCAAGGGTTTCAAGCATTGGAGCTAGAAGGACTAAAGACAAAGCTAAGAAATGAAGTAGATACACGGCGTCAGGAGCTCATCCAATTAAGCCTCAGAATTCACGATCATCCTGAGCTCAGCTTCCAGGAGAAAAGAGCATCCTCTTGGCTTATTGATTTCCTGGGCAGCAATGGATTTCGTGTGACAGCAAATGTTGCCAGCTTAGCTACAGCCTTTCAAGCAACTTATGGTCAAGGGAGCCCAAGGATTGCCTTGCTTGCCGAATATGATGCCTTACCTCAAATAGGGCATGGCTGTGGACATAACATAATAGCTGCTTCAGCAGTGGGAGCAGGTGTCGCGAGTAGGCTTGCTGTTGACCAACTAGGAGGCACAATTGTAGTTCTGGGCACTCCCGGAGAGGAAGTCTTCGGCGGCAAAATAGATATGGTGCAAGCAGGCATCTTCAAGGAAATAGATGTGGCAATGATGGTGCATCCTAACACGCGGGATACGGTAAGCACACCGATGCTTGCCTGCACTTCCTTAGATGTGGAATTCATCGGTGAGCCAGCACATGCTGCTGCCCAACCGGACAAGGGCATAAATGCACTCGAAGCTTTGGTCTTAGCCTTTAGTTCTATAAATTCGCTGCGCCAGCACATAAAAGGGGAGGCGCGAATTCATGGGATAATTACTGATGGTGGCCAGGCACCAAATATAGTGCCTGCTCATAGTGCTGGCAAATTCCTGATACGGGCGTCCGATGGGGCTTACCTCGACGAACTGAAAGAAAAAGTGCTGAATTGCTTTAGGGGGGCATCTCTAGCTACCGGAGCCAAGCTAGAATACAATTGGGGGGAGAAAAGCTACTCCCCTATGAAGAATAACATGACCTTGGCCGATTTGTTCAGCGAAAACCTGCAGTCACTGGGACGCAAGGTAGAACCTTTTGATCCCCGCTTTGGCTTCGGCAGCTCAGATATGGGAAATGTCAGCCAAGTAGTGCCTAGCATACATCCCACAGTAGCTATTGCCGGGCCTGGAGTGATAATACACACGCCGGAGTTCGCTCAGGCAGCAGCCTCTGAAGCTGGACACAAAGGACTATTAGACGCGGCCAAGGCAATGGCAATGACAGTGGTTGACATCCTGGACAAGCGTGAAACGCTGGATAAGATCAAACGAGAATTCTACATCCGTCATGATTAAGGTAGGCATCCCACGGGCGTTGTACTACTATCAATATTATCCCGCGTGTAAGGCCTTTTTTGAGGAGTTGGGCGCAGAAACGGTGTTATCCCCACCGACGAATAAGGCTATATTGAGTTCTGGTAGCGCGAGGGCCGTTGGTGAAACTTGCCTGCCAGTCAAGGTCTTCTTTGGGCACGTCAGGTTCTTGGTAGATAAGTGTGATTGTGTGTTCATCCCGGCTATCCGAAGTCTGGGAAGAAAAGCCTATCATTGTTCCAAATTGCTTATGATTTGCTTTAGGGGGGCGACCGTATCGGTTATGAGATGTGGCGTCACTGGCTTTACTGAGCCTCTTAATATGAGAAGATTTTCTTTCCCGCTCTGGGTCGTGCCGTGCTGTAATTGATTTGGGGCCAGCAAGGTGCTTGGAGAAAGAGCAGTGACTCAGCTTGAGGTGAAGCTGACGTGGGGTACTACAATGGCCGGAACTGAGGGTAGGGAAGTGGTTGATGGCCAGTCTATTCTAATCGAGAAATGAGCCTAGACCGAAGCGGAAGAATGATGGTACAATGTGGACACTGGAATCAGCAGGTGTCTTGGTTGCCATTGGCTCAGAGGTTAATGGTAGCTGCGATGGGGGGCTTTGTCTTTGGATGTTTGCCATGATTCTGTTAGGTGCGCGGCAACCCTTGTGGGGGACGGTGCGACTGCTGGTCTATCGGTGGAGGGGGATTCTATCATAATTACATGAAAGTCATTCTGCTACGGGATATTGCGGGTAAAGGAAGGAAGGGGGAAATAAAGGAGGTGGCTGAAGGGTATGGCAGGAATTTCCTTTTACCTCGTGGTTTGGCTTTGCTGGCAACCGCTGGAGTTACAAAGCAAGCCGAAACGTTGATTCGAAAGGAAAGCCAGCGCGAAGATGTTGAGCAGAGCAAGCTTAAGAACCTAGCCCAGCAGATTGAGGGCAGGGAAGTTCACTTTCGAGCTAGAATAGGGGCCGGAGGGCGCTTGTTTGGCTCTATCACTGCTGCGGACATAGCCAGGGAATTAGGCCAAGTTATAGGCTCTCCTATCGATAAGAGGAAGGTAGGAATAGACAAAGCACTGCACCACGAAGGGAGCTACGACGTAACTATTAAGTTAGCTAAGGACTTGGCACCGGAGATAAAAGTGGTCATTGAGTGAAGCAGGGGTTGAACGTGGCACAAGAGAAATTGGCGCCACACGACATCGAAGCGGAGGAGGCAGTGATTGGCTCTTTGCTTATCGATCCCGATGCCATACTGGAAGTTGCCGGTTTTCTCGAGCCTCAAGACTTCTTTGGGGAAGCGGGTCAACCGATTTACCGGGCTTGTCTCTCCCTGTATCAACGCAATGAAGTCATAAACCAGATCAGCGTAGCTCATGAATTGATGCGGCAAGATAGGCTGGAGCAAATTGGTGGTGCGGCCTATTTGAGCCATCTAATATCTACTGTACCTACGTCTCTTCATGTTCAGCACTATGGTCAGATAGTGTCAAGGACCGCGGTGATGCGGAGGTTAATCGGTGCCGCGGGCCAGATTGCTGCTATTGGCTATGAGGCTGGGCCTGATATTGATACTAGCCTAAACAAAGCTGAGGATATCCTCTTCCGAGTGCGAATGAGGCGAAGCCCTCGGGATTTCGTTTCCCTTCGCGAAGTCCTGAGTCAGTACTTCGAGGAGGCAGGGCAACCCCGCACTACAGCACGGGGGAAGCAGGTGTCTCACGTTCTCACAGGGTTTGCCGCTTTGGATGATTTCTTGGGAGGTCTGGAGAGGCCTGATTTGACTGTTCTCGCTGCCAGGCCTAGTTTTGGCAAGACGAGTTTGGCTTTGAATATCGCTAGAAATGCTGCCCTCAATCAGAAGGCGTGTGTTGCCATATTTAGTCTGGAGATGTCCCGAGAGGCGGTGGCTCAGCGCCTTTTGGCTAGCGAGTCGGGAGTGAACTCCAGGCTCGTTCGTCTGGGACGATTTAGTGAGCGAGATGAAGTGAGGATCATGGAAGCCAGCGGCGTTTTGTCTGAAGCGCCGATTTACATCGATGATTCACCTCAACTTCGAATTCTGGACATAAGGAGCAAGGCAAGGCGTCTTCACTTTGAAATTGGCCTAGACTTGGTAGTTATCGATTATCTGCAGTTAATACAGGGTGATGGGAAGAACGAAACCAGAGTGCAAGAGATGAGCAATATAACTCGTTCCCTAAAGATGTTAGCCAGGGAACTCGATGTGCCTATGCTGGCTGTATCTCAGCTCAGCCGGGGAGTGGAATCGAGACTCTCACATATGCCTCAACTCGCCGACTTACGCGAAAGTGGCAGTATTGAGCAAGATGCTGATGTTGTTATTTTTATCTACAGAGATGATATGTATCACACCGCTGAGGAGTGGAGTAGGTTGCATGATATAGAGAAGGAACCTTATCCACGAGCAATTGCAGACATCATTATAGCCAAGCACCGCAATGGTCCTTTGGGGCAGGTTAAGCTGAGATTCTTGAGCAAAACCGCCAAATTTGATAATTTGGAGACTGAGTTGGTTCTGACTCCTGAGGAATAGAACATGACAAATAAGCGTCTCGCTGGTTTAGCAGAGCCCGATGTCTTTTTTGCCCGTGTTATGCCTCAAATCCAAGATGTAGCCGAACTTAGAGTAATCCTATCTGTGTTTTATTTGCTCTATCAAAAGCAGGGATCCCCTCGCTTCGTTACTTATGGAGAATTACTATCCAACAGTGGACTAGCAGGGGAGATGGGTGAGGAGGTACTCCGCCGCGCACTAAGCTCGGCTGTGGAGCGCGGAGCTGTGTTACGCGCAACTTTGGATTTAGACGGGAGCCCACAAGATGCTTACTTTGCCAACACTGAATCTGACAAGGAAGCCATCGGCAAACTCAGGTTGGGAAGACTTCGCATGGGGGAGGCGACGCCTAGCAGAAGGGCCGGGTCCCCCAACATTTTTTCGCTCTATGAAGAAAATATAGGCATGCTTACACCAATGATTGCGGATGAACTCCGAGAAGCTGAAAAGCTCTACCCGAGTCAATGGGTGAGCGATGCCTTCAAAGAAGCTGTTGCCCTAAATAAGCGTAATTGGAGATATATCTCCCGTATCCTTGAACGCTGGGCTATTGAAGGCAAAGACAGTGGAGAGAATAGACAGAGTGCTAAGAAGGGTGGTCCCAACAAGTACATCAAGGGCCAGTATGGGCACCTGGTCAAAAGATAGTCAAGATGAGGGACAAGATTGCCCTATTTGCAAGGGAGCTGGTTTTGTTCATCCTCTTCTATCTTCAGGGCAACCTGATTTCAGCCAGGTAGTACCTTGTCAGTGCGTTACCAGACGCCTGAGAACAGAAAAGTTGGGGTACCTCGAGAAATACAGCAACATTGGCCCCCTATCCCAGCTTACCTTTGATAATCTATCTCCAAAGGGGAAAAAGGGAGATGCTAACTTGCAAGAGCGTTTTGCCCGTGTTTATGAGGCGGCTAAAGCATTTGCTGATGAACCTGAAGGATGGCTGGTGTTTCTTGGTTCCAGCGGCTGTGGCAAAACTCATTTAACCTGTGCTATTGTCAATCACCGTTTGAGTTTGGGAAAGCCCGCGTTTTACATAGGAGTTGCCGATCTTCTAGACCATCTCCGCTCTGCTTTTAGCCCCACCAACGATATTACCTATGATGAGCTCTTTGAGCAGGTAAAGAACACGCCTTTGCTGGCACTGGACGATCTTCAGGTGGAGGCCTCTACCTCCTGGGCCAAAGAGAAACTGGAGCAGCTTCTCAATCATCGTTTCAATGCTAGGCTAGCCACTGTGATCACTATGGATGTATCACTAGAAAAGCTGGATGATCGCCTACGGAGCCGCCTCAGTGAGTCTGATTTTTGCCAAGTACACGTAATAGAGCAATGCTTACCGCCTGCCTTGGAAGGCTTAGATGGCCTACAATTGGAGCTATTACGGAGTATGACCTTCGACACTTTCGACCATAAACGGCTAAACCTCTCGCTAGAGCAACGTCAGAACCTAAAACAAGCTTGCCACTTGGCCGTTGATTTCGCTAATTCCCCTGACGGCTGGCTGGTGTTCCAGGGGGTTAATGGTTGCGGCAAGACTCACTTAGCGGCGGCTATTGCCAACCATCTGTCGGAACAAGGCAAGCCGGTTTTCTTTGTAGTTGTCCCCGACTTGCTTGACCATTTGCGTTCCAGCTTCAGTCCTGATAGCAAGATTTCTTACGACGAGTTTCTTGAAAAGACCAAAAAGAGCCCGGTTCTGATACTGGATGATTTCGGTGAGCAATCAGCTACTCCTTGGGCACAGGAGAAGCTCTACCAGCTGATTAATTACCGTTATAACGCCCGACTACCCACGGTAATTACCACGAGTTTATCCTTGGACGAAATCGAGACTCGCATCAGCTCGCGGATGGTAGATCCGAGACTAAGCTTGGTCTTCAATATCATTGCTCCTGACTATCGTGGCGATGTGAAATCCACTCGGCGGGCCAAACGCTACTGATTGATGTTAGCTAACATTGCTTTGATGGTAGGCGCTTACCTTTTTGGCTCCCTTCCCTTTGCGGCTGCCCTGGCCCGAAGAAGCGGTGTAGATTTGTCTGGCGAAACAGACATGCACATTGCTTTGTGGCACAAGGTGAGCAAAGTGCAAGCTTCACTGGCGAGTTTCGTTGATATTACCAAAGGAAGTATTCCTATGCTTGTTGGTTTTGGTTTTGATCTTCCCATAGCCGTTGTTACTTTTTCTGGGGTAGCTGCCGTGGTAGGGCAAATGTGGCCTCCTTCTCCCAATTGGCCTGGGGAGAAAGGAAATACCACTGGTGCAGGTGTAATAATTACCTTAGCTCTGATATACCACGCATACCTCACTCTACTTGCTCTCATACCCTTCGCCATAGGTGCCGCCTTAAGGTACTATAGCCTTGCCTCTCGGGAAGAGAGGTTCCATGAGCCCACTCACCCCTTGGCTTTGGCTCTGCCGGTAGGCATGTTTCTGGGCTTTGCTGTGGCTCCCATAGCTTCTTGGTGCTCTGGACAGCCTGCGAGCATAACTATGGGACTTCTTGTCTTATTCATTATTATTGTGGTGCGGCGGCTAACTTGCGACCTGAAGAGTGATGTTAAGAAAGGCGATAACCTTTTGAGAATACTGGCCAACCGTTTTCTTTTCGACCAGGCTGCTATAGACGGAACGAGCAAATAGCTATTGCGTGTTTCTGGCTCGACGGAAACCAAAATATCCCAAAGTGAGTGCCACGGTAATGATTACTGCTATCCAAATAGCAAGCAGAATCGGCTGAATCTGAGGGCTAAAGGAACCTGACACCTTGCCGCCCAAAGCCCCTAAGCCAAGGAAAATTGCTTCCCAGGCCAGCACTTGTATAGCCACAGCAGCAATAAGCTTCTTATAGGGAATCCTTGTGACGCCACAGGCAACAGTGCTAATCACAGTGAATCCTGGCACAAACCGCACTGTGATTATGGTAGGCAAGGTGAACGACCGTAGCTTTCGTGCCACCCAGTCAAGACGTTCCCTGGTAATCCGAATACGCCCGCCGAATTTGTCTATAGCGCTGTTTCCTAGAGAGGATGAAAGCCAGTAGGTAGATGTAGAGCCACATAAACGCCCCACACATGCTATGACCAAGAATGGTATGGCAGCAACGATATAGGCGCCCAGAGCAATTTGAAAGCCAGTGAAAATCAGTAGACTCTCCAGAATGGGGCATGTTCCTGGCAGCCCCATTTCGCCAAGCAGCGCCAGAAAAAAGATGATGGCAAGCCATAACAAACTGCCCGCGGTAGCCATAGTAAGAAATTGCTGTACATTCTCCCACATGCGTAGCTTCAATTATACCTTGAATCCTGAGTCATGACTAGGCTATGATAGCAGTAATTGGTAGGAGCGAGTGAAGAAGATAATCCTGATCAATATAACGGGCGGGCCAATAATGGAAGAGGGTGGTCTTGGTTTTACTGAAGGTGGACTGGTACATGCTCTTTTCGCTCTGGCGAACTTGTCTTCAGAGTACGACATTAAGATCATATGCCCTAACCTTCCAGGGGACAAGCAAAAGCGGGTAATCAATCATAGCGGAGTTACAATCGTATGCTTGAGTAGCTCCAGATGGATAAGGTGGATGAGTACTGGTAGCCTGTCTTTCATCAGGGAAGC
>JADFUX010000092.1 GCA_015222255.1 Chloroflexota bacterium | reverse complement strand
ATACCTATTAATGTAAAGGAATTTAGCATCGATTTCATGATGTCGACCTCCAACAAGTGTATTCAGGGGATGGCTGGAGTTTGTTTCGTTATCTGCAACAAAGACGAACTGGAAAAGTTGAAGGATTATCCTAAGAGGTCCTTTTATCTTGATCTCTACAGCCAATATGATTACTTTACCAGACAGCGTCAAACGCAATTCACACCACCGGTTCAAACGATTTATGCGCTAAGAAGGGCTATTGATGAGCTCCTTCAGGAAGGAACTGAAAACAGGTATCTGCGTTATAGAAACAACTGGCAGACCCTGAGAAAGGGAATAACAGGGATGGGGTTCCGGGTTCTGACCGCTCCAGCAGATGAAGCCAATCTGCTGATAACCATATTGTATCCCGAAGACCCCAACTTTGATTTCAATATGATGCATGACAAGTTGTATGAGAAAGGATACACAATCTATCCTGGCAAAGTGGGCAAGCTAGATTCATTCAGATTGGCGGTTATGGGCGCTATTGATCATAGTGACATTAGCAGTTTTCTTGGTGAACTCAGGAAAACCCTGCAAGAGATGGGGGTAAAGCTGGAGCAATTGAGGAGTGATGATTCCCCCTCAGCCCCCAGTTCTCAATGAAGCGCCTTTCAATTGACGAAAACGGAGGATACAATGATTGATTTTGTCGAAATATGCAGGCGGGTAGCTACTGGTCGTTTAGTGTCAGAGGAGAAGTTTGACCGGGTGCTTTTCTACCCTAAAGTCAAGGAGCTGATCCAAAGGTATGGCATTAAAGCTGATCTGGAAAATCTGGTTAATCAGGACGATGGTATTGCTGATGCCGTTTTTCATGCCGCTGTGGATCTCGTTTCAGAAGTGGGAGTCTATTGTCCAGACTCACAACGAATTATTGAACTGAGCAGGGATGAGGTTCTAGAGGCAGTACGGGAGGCCCCAGGACCGTGCTGGTTTGGTGAAGACAAGGACCGAAAGCTATATCCGGTGCGGAAGCCTGATTCGCCAGACATACCGCCATGGTGTCATATTGGAGGTGGTGTCATCTACGAAAATGAGGATATCGCTTTCAAAGTTGTCGAGGGCATTGCCAGGATCTCAGAGGCAGATTCCATTTCGATGCCTACCTTCAGGAGGCTACGCGATATGCCCATCAGCACCGGCTCTCCGGCGGGATTACTGACCTGCATACGTTCTGTAGAAGTCGCCCGCTCGGCTCTTCGCCAGAGCGGACGTTCTGGCATGCCTATTCTAAACGGTATCCCCGGCGCTGGTTCTGCTGTGGAGACAATTGCTGCAAGTTGTCCCGGGCTCGGCTTGAGACCCTCTGATGGCTGGATCATTGGCTTTCTTTCCGAAATGAAGGTCAGTTTCGACGCTCTAAACAAATGCGCTTTCCTGTTAAACACTGGAGGCCGCATCGGCCCAGAAGGAGGGTCTATTCTCGGAGGATATTGTGGGGGGCCTGAGGGTACCGCTATAACCAATTGCGCCTATTTTATTGTTGGGATCCTTGTCATGAAGGGAAGATTCCAAATCAGCTTCCCAACAGATATAAATTTGGGCTGCTCAACAACACGTGGGGTACTCTGGGGTGTAGGTGTAACCAGTCAAGCCATGAGCCGAAATATTAACTACCCTTTCCATATGCTGGGATATTGCATGGGCGGCCCCATGACAAAATCGTATTTCTATGAAGACACCGCTTATCTGTTGGTAGCAATCCCATCGGGTGCATCCGCCCAAAGCTGCGCACCAGCTAAAGCAGTGGTTGATAATCACATGACACCCCTGGAGTTGAAATATTCTGCTGAGGTAATACGGTGTGCTCACAAGCTCAGCAGAGAAGAGGCAAACGAGATTGTAAAGCGGCTGGTACCAAAATATGAAGACAACCTTTCCAGTGCTTCTAGTGGAAAGTCGTATCAGGAGTGTTTCGATGTGAAGACTGGCTATCCTAAGAAAGAATATGTTGACTTCTACAGTGAGATTAAGAAGGAAATGGCCAATATGGGAGTTCCCTTCGACTATTGAACATAGAACAGTAAAACAAGCAGCGTGTGCCCAGTTGTATCTGAGCCATGATAGGAGTTTACTATCGAGTATGAATTAGTGGGAGGACACATAAGAATGGAAACAGAGGAGATCTTGGCAAAGATTTATGATGCCATCATTGAGCTCGACGAAGCAAAAACTCTCGAGATGGTCAATATGGTCCTTAACGAAGGGCTAGACGCCATCGAAGTGATTAGTCAGGCAATGTCACCTGCAATGGTAGAGGTCGGCAAAGGGTTTGAAAACGGTAAGATGTTCCTTCCGGAACTACTATTATCAGCCGACATATATCAGGCGGCGATGAACATATTGCAGCCAAAGATCCTGGAGGCTGGGGGCACCGTTGAAGCGCTGGGGAAAGTCGTGATTGGTACAGTGAAGGGAGATATTCACGCTATCGGTAAGAATCTAGTTTCGACCATGCTCAGAACAGCAGGCTTTGAGGTGCACGATCTTGGGATTGACGTTCCACCCCTCACATTTGTAGCGCAGGCGGAGAAGTTCCAGGCTGATGTTATCGCCCTCTCGGCGCTACTCACAACCACCATGGAGTCCCAGCGTGTGGTAATTGAGGCTTTGACAGTTGAGGGCCTAAGAGATAGATTCAAGGTGATCGTAGGAGGCGCTCCAGTCAGCAGACAGTGGGCTGAAGAAATCAAAGCCGATGGATACGGTAAAGATGCCGTTCAAGCGGTAGAGGTGACTAAACAACTCTGCAGCTGAAGAGTGCCAAAGGTAACGGAAGCAACGAGAGTAATGCCCAGTGTAGCGAGAATGTTACTGTGAAGAATGAATATGAAAACTACCAAGAAAGCTCAAGGAACTACGACAAAACCCGTGTTCCCGTCGGCGTAGAGATTCTACTGGAATGCTTTGCCTCTACCCCTCGTCTCCTGCAAGAGCAAACCATACTGGATGCTGGGTGTGGAACTGGCATCTACATCGAGGCATTGAAAGGAAAGGTGGGCCGCTTGTACGGCTTGGAACTCAATGAGGGAATGCTGGAGCGCGCACGGAAGAAGTTCAAGAATGAACCAACCATATGGCTACACTTGGGAAGTATCCTTGAGCTACCCTACGAAAGAGATACACTCGACGCCATGATGTGCAACCAGGTGCTCCACCATTTGGGTACCGAGAAATCAGCCCAGGAGAATTTCCCGCAGGTGCGCAGGCTACTGGTGGAGGCATACCGAGTGCTTCGCCCCCAGGGGGTATTAGTGATTAGCACCAGCAGCCATCCACAACTTCATGACGGTTTTTGGTGGGCAGATTTGATTCCCGCAGCCGTGAATCGGATGTCAGCACGGTTTCCCACTTTGAAACACTTAGCTTCGATGTTGGAGGAAGCAGGTTTTAGCTTCGTAGGGAATATTGTGCCATTAGACTCTGTTTTGCAAGGAGAACATTACCTGGACCCGGAAGGGCCTCTAAACAAATCTTATCGTGATGGGGATTCCACTTGGTCTCTTGCGACAAAAGAAGAGCTGGAGCAGGCATTCGAGCGGTTACGGAAAATGAACCAGGATGGTATCATATCAAACTATCTTGAGAGCAGGGAACGCCTACGTCATAAGATCGGCCAAACCACCTTTGTTTTTGCCAGAAAGCAAAGAGAGACTGGCCTCTTGCATACCTGTGGTTGATATCCCATAAGAGATAACCTAGAGGAAATTGAGTCCACACTACCCAAGCGGGAGTCATTCCAGGAAGGGAAAAGGAAGAGAGCCAGCCAGACTGCCGGCGAGCAGGGGACTTGAGTCATGCTCAGCTTTACCAGTGAACAAAAGGTGTACCACATCGGTGGCGTGGAGATCGGTGGGCAACCAGGTGAGCGGCCTACCGTACTCATCGGGAGCCTATTCTTTGCCGGTCATCGCATTGTATGCGACCCCGAAAAAGGGCTTTTTGATGAGGAAAAGGCAAAAGCCCTGCTCAGCAAAGAGGAGGAACTATCAGCCGCTTACGGTAATCCTCGCTTCATCGACGTTATGGGTGATACCACCGAAGCCCTGATTCGCTACATTGAGTTCGTCGCTGCCAGCACCTCATCACCCATACTTGTCGATTCGCCATCGCAGACTGTTCGCCTGGAGACAGTGAAGTATTTTGCCACAAGTGAGGTAATGTCGCGCCTCATCTACAATGCAATTGCTGAAGACCACAGCGATGAAGAGCTGAGCCTCCTCAGGGAGTGTGGCATGAAGAGCGCGGTTATACTGGTCTTCAGTACCAAAGCACTAAAACCTGAGGTGAAAATAAAGTTGCTTAAGGAAGAACTGCTCCCTGCCGCCGAATCAGCCGGTATTGAGAATATTCTCATTGATACTGGTGCGCTAGACATGCCTGGACTGAGTTGGTCGGCGGTCGCCATCAGCGAGGTGAAGGAAAACCTGGGCTATCCAACCGGTTGTGCTCCTGCCAATGCCCTCTGCACCTGGGACAAGATGAGAGCCGAAGGCACAGCCGTTTTTCAGGTCGCAGCCTCGGCAGCCCTGGCTCTAACCAAAGCTGAAGGAGCCGATTTTATCCTCTACGGGCCTATGCAGAATGCCCCCTGGGTCTATCCGGCGGTGGCCACGACGGATGCCCTTTTGGCCTACGGAGGACGCCTTGGTGGCATGAGGCCTGCCACCCTAGAGCACCCTCTCTATAAGATATTCCGAAAGTGAGTATGAAAGATTGACCTATCAAAGGACTTTCAATCTATCGGACACCATTTCCCCTGTGGCGAGGGGTAACTATTTACGAGGCAGCCAGAGAGGCGGGGGGGGTTCTCACTTCCACCTGCGGCGGACGATGATCTGTGGACGTTGCCGGATAAAGGTATTGGCCGAGACGTCTCACCTTCAAGCCAGGGTGAGCTCAACAAAGCTAGGGTTCAGATAGAAGCCGAGATGGTAGTCCGGGGTGTTGATCAAGTGGACGTAGCTATGGTGAAGACCTATGCACAGGATCTGCGGAGCTTGCTTGAAGAAGCTGACTTCACCGAGAGGAAGGCTTTCCTGCGCTCATTCATAAAACGAATAGAGGTGAACAAAAAGCAGGTTACAGTACACTATAACCT
>JADFUX010000014.1 GCA_015222255.1 Chloroflexota bacterium | reverse complement strand
GCCATGGCAGGATAGCCATCAGGCCGCACCGACCATTCAAAATCGACGAAAGTGGTGATTTTCCCTTCCTTGTCTCGATAAAGCGCTGCTAAATCTGAGAGCGTCGTTACGTTATTCGCTTCGACAAACTCAGGCCAGGAAGCCAGAGCATAGGTATTGTTGTTCCATATCGGATTCACCCAGATGAAACCGTTACCCTCTTCCTCTCCCTTTACCAGACTGTAAAGCTGGTTGTTGTCAACACCCGGCTCATACTCATGTTCCAGATACACCATCCAGGCCGTTCCGGTATAATCGGCGCAAATATCTATATCGCCACTTTCCATCCCCGCCCTGAGGGCCATGGAAGAGAGGTCCGATACCAAGTTGACCTTGAAACCGCGATCCTCCAGTAGCTGTTTCATCAGCTCACCAACAACGTACTCCTCCGTAAAGTTTTTGTTTCCAACGGTTACTTCCTTTTCCGCTGGCGCTGCACAGCCCATTACAATCAGGGCGAGGGTCAGAACCATCGCCGAGATAATGCTGATTAGTCTAGACATCTTCTTACCTCCTCATGGAATTCTACTCTATGCTTGGAACTCAAACTCACCGCGTTTTATCTCATTTCCCACCCCCTCTGAATTCAGTCAGTGTTTCACCTCATCTGCCACGTCCCTTTCAAGAAATTCCAGCCTTGAGTTGAAGACCCCGTGGGGTCATCCACTTCTCTATGCGTTCCAGGATAAAGCCCAGGATAATGGCCATAGCTGCCGTGGGCGCTGCTCCCTGCAGTATGAGTAACGGCTGCCGGGCGAGCACTCCCGTAAATGTGATTCTGCCTAACCCCTTGCCGCCAACGAGAACAGCCAACTCTGCCGTCCCCACAGTTATAACTGTGGAGATCCTGATCCCAGCCATTATTACGGGCAATGCCAGGGGTAGCTCTATCTTCCGAGCAATTTGCCCAATTGTCATTCCCATCCCCCTGCCAGCTTCAATAATTGCAGGTTCAATGTTATTTATGCCGGCATAGGAATTGCGCAAGATCGGAAGCAGTCCATAGATGCACAAGGCTACGATTGCTGACTGGAGGCCGAAGCCCAAGAGGGGAGCCATAATGGCAATCACAGCCAGGCTAGGCAAGGTCTGCCCCACGTTTGCTCCAAAGATTACAGGAGTTGCTAGCCTCTTGAGACCTGGTCGAGTGACCAAGATTGCTAACGGCACAGCTATGGAAGTAGCTATAACCTCCGCTATGAGCACCATCTTGAGGTGAGCCCTAGCATCACTCAGTAGATCGCTCCAGGAGAAAACGTCGTAGATCCCTATCTTGTCCAGGCTGGTAATCCAAACAGTGAGTCCGATAAGAATCGCTAGAATGGTGATTAAGACGACCTGCCGTCTCATTCGGATCCTCTTCTTTGAGCAACCTCACTCAAAGCCAGCTGGATGGCATCGAAGCTTAACACCCCTTCTAGTTTGTTAATCCCATCGACTATAGCCAGGGTCTTGAATCCGCTGCTCAACATCAGAGACAGAGCTTCGCTCAAGACTGCATTTGCTGTGGCTGTCGCGACCGAACGGTTGATGATGTCCCTCACCGTCTCCCCCTTTCCCACATTCACTCTATCAACCCATCCCAGGAACTTTCCCTCATTGTCTACGACCGCCAAGCAATCGACTCCCTCTCGCTCCATCCGTGCCTGGACGGTTACCACCCTCTCGTCCGCTTTAGCCAAGGGAGGGGTACCGGTCATAAGCTCCTTCACCCGGATCAATTGCAGTCCTTTGAGGGCTCGGTCTGCACCAACGAACTGCTCTACAAACTCGTTCTTCGGCTTAAAAAGCAGATTGGAGGGTGTATCATATTGCACTAAGCGCCCCTCGTTCATCAAGGCTATCTTGTCTCCCATCTTGATAGCCTCATAGATGTCGTGAGTCACAAATATGATTGTCTTTTTTATCTCCTGCTCTATTTTCAGGAATTCGTCCTGCAATCTCACTCTCGTTATGGGATCAATGGCTCCAAAAGGCTCATCCATTAGCAGTATTGGAGGGTCAGCTCCTAACGCTCGGGCCACGCCTACCCGCTGGCGCTGACCACCGGAAAGTTCGCTGGGATATTTATTCATGAACTCGGCGGAATTCATCCCTACAAGCTCTAGAAGTTCCTCCGCCCGCTCACTTCGCTTATCCTTGGGCCAGCCTTTTAGTGCCGGCACTACTTGTATATTCTGCCCCACCGTCATATGAGGAAAGAGACCTATTTCTTGAATAGCATAGCCGATATTTCTTCGCAGCTCATCTTCATCTATCTTAGTAGTATCCGTCCCGTCAATATATATCTTCCCCTTGGTAATAGGAATAATGCGATTTATCACTTTCATGGTGGTGGTCTTGCCACAGCCTGAGGGACCTAATAACACACAGAGCTCACCTTCCCCGACCTCTAAGCTTACCTCGTTTACCGCTTCCGTTCCATCGGGATATATCTTGGTCACTTGATCCAATCTGATCACTGCCTCATCTCCTTTTCAGCCCTCTTGGTGTAACCCACCGCTCCACCCGACCCATGAGGCCATCAACCACCAAAGCCAGGATAGAGACAGACACCCCCCCTATAATGATCAAGTCCATCCGAGCGTTTCTTAAACCCCGAAATATGGGCACTCCAAGGCCACCTGCACCAATTATGGCTGCAATTGCCGTGATGCCGATAAGCAATACGATGGCATTCCTCAAGCCAGCCATAATGATGGGAACCGCAAGAGGAAGCTTCACTTTGAAAAGGAGTTGTCTTTCGCTCATTCCCATCCCCTTTCCAGCTTCAATCATTGCTGGATCAACCTCCCGAATTGCGATATAGGTATTGCGCAGTATGGGTAGCTGGCCGTAGATGACCAAAGCAATGACAGCAGGAAGGAAACCAATGACCTTCAATCCTATGGTACCAAGAATGAGCATAAGCAGGCCAAAGAGGGCTAGGCTGGGAACGGTCATCATTATCTCCGCCAGGTAAAGCACGCTATCTGCTATGTGCTCCTTACCTGGGCGGCTGATATATATCCCCAAAGCCACACCGAGAACAACTGCTATTGCAATGGCAACAGAAACTATCCAGATGTGCTCAAGTGTCCACCCTGCCAGCTTGTCCGGATGTTTAGTTACCCATTGCCAGGCCTCTACCACTCCTGATACTCCTTAAGATGATGGCGATATCGCTTCGCCAAACATAACGTCAGGAATCTTGTGTATAGCGCGACCCGCGAACCTTGCTGTTCCCTCTTCCTTGCGCCAGAATTTGCATCAGTTCTTTGAGTTTCCTTCTCATTTATCGCCTGGTGACTAGTTCTTTCTCTACCAAGGGGTATTCCTTCTCACGGACCTGTCTTCCAAATCATACACAAAACTACTCTACAGCACCACCTTTGCCTTTGAGAACCCCGCCTTTCTCCTCTTTACCACTCTCAATACTTTGTCTCTTGGAAATTGAGGTTCCATCTATTTTTGGCTTTTGAATCTCAACCGTTGCTGACGCGCTACCGCCAGATGACAATACTAGCCACAGTAGTACCGGAGCCAACCGAGGCTCCTAGTGGAATACTCCTCATCCCTAGGTTACCTGTTGATGCAGGTATTGTAAAGTGTTAGCCAGGTAATCAGTTCTGATTATGTCGCTATTCTCCGCGTCGCGGCAGTGGCAGCAGCCTCAAGGATGCGGTAAAAGGCAAGAGCTGTGAGGTGAGCCTGCTTCATATTCAGAGGACATTTTGATAGTCGCAAAACCATGAAACCTCAACCCTGGAAGAGACTGAAACTTGCCAAAGTCGTCGTGCTGCGCTAGAATTAGCAATTCGAGCTCAGAAGTGCTAACTGTTTGGACGCGACACCAAGCCTATCTCCGGCAAATCCGCCGGAAGCCGAAGAATTACTAGATATTTATGAGGAGGAACACGAATGCCTGTCTACAAGTATCAATGCTCAAATTGCAAGCTTCAATTTGAATTGAGGCAAACCTTTAAAGATGAAGCAAGGGCGAGTTGTCCTGCATGCGACGCAACTGCTTCTCGCATTTTTTCTCCAGTGCCTATCTTGTTCAAAGGACCAGGTTTCTACGTCACCGATTCCAGGATAGAGG
>JADFUX010000013.1 GCA_015222255.1 Chloroflexota bacterium | reverse complement strand
GGCATACGCAGCCATTTCCAACTCCACGGCTGCTTGCCCCTCATAATCTATCTCACCTCTTATTCCTATCAGCGCTGAGATGGCATCAAACAAGCGACCCATGCTGGAAGTCAGGGGCGAATTTATCCCTCTTTCCATTTGACGCTTGATAACCTCGATTTCAACTTGGTTCATCTGCTCGACCAAGCCTAAGTGAGGTTGCTTAGCTTCGCTCGCAACGACAGTACTTCGGCTCACCTGAATGACAGCGTCCAAAGTATCCTCTCCTAACAGGCTCAGGATATAGGCAATGGCAATGCGATAAGGTCTTTTTATAGCTGCATCTCCTCCGGGCAAAGGAAGGTATTCCAAATGTCCTGCTCTCCGGAAACTGCGGTAGTCAACCACCAAGAATTCCCCTCCCCAGATATGCCCATCAGTGCCCAGTCCCGTGCCGTCAAAGGCGACTCCGATAACGGGAGCTTCTAATCCATTATCAGACATGCAACTGACAATGTGGGCATGGTGATGCTGCACGGGAATGAGTTTCCTGCCCGATTGTGCTAGTTCCCGGGCATACTTGGTGGCGAGATAATCTGGGTGAAGGTCACAGGCGATAATCTCAGGCTCAATGCGAAATAGCCTTTCATACAAGGAGATGGTGTTATCAAAATGCTCCACGGTTTCCATGTTTTCCATATCGCCAATATGCTGGGACAAGAAGGCATGGTTGTCTTTGGTCAGGCAGAAGGTGTTTTTCACTTCAGCCCCACAGCCAAGCACTTGCTTAGCTTTGAATGTTAGGTGGATAGGATAGGGAGCGTAACTACGAGCTCGTCTTACCACTTGGCTTTCTCCTCTTTCCACCACCGTTACGCTGTCATCATAGCGGGAGTAAATATCCCGATCGTGAACCAAGAAGTAATCGGCAATCCCTGCTAGCCTTCTCAATGCCTCATCGTTGTCTTTGGCGATAGGCTCTTCACTGATATTGCCGCTGGTCATCACCAAAGGCAGTCCAGTGTCCCTGAGCAAGATGTGGTGTAAAGGCGTATAGGGCAGCATAACTCCCAAGTATTCCAAATTTGGCGCCGCCTCTCGAGATACAGATGATTCCTCTTTCCACCTCATAAGCACTATCGGGCTTTGGGGGGAGGTGAGCAATTTCTCCTCTTCTGGGGAGACGTAGCAATGCCGCCTAGCTTCATCCATATCAGCTACCATTATGGCGAAGGGCTTGGAGGAGCGTCTCTTTCTCTGCCGCAATTCTTTGACCGCCGTGTCATTCGTAGCATCACAGGCCAGAAGAAACCCTCCTAAACCCTTGATGGCAAGAACCTTTCCTTCTCTTAGAAGCTGGCTGGCGCTGGCTATCGGGTCTGAGTGAGATTGCGGAGCTTGTTCCGAGCGTAAGCGAGGAATCTCGTCCTGAGTTTGCTTCGGGGCTTCGCCCCTCGCAATGACGAGATCGCCGTGGCTATCAACTAGCTCAACCTGAGGCCCACACTTGGGGCAAGCATTCGGCTGGGCGTGGAAGCGACGATCCAGTGGACTGTCGTATTCTGCCTGGCATTGGGGGCACATTCGAAAGTAACTCATGGTTGTTTTGGGACGGTCATAGGGCATGTCCTCAATTATAGTGAAGCGCGGTCCACAATTGGTGCAGTTGGTAAAGGGGTAGCGATAGCGGCGGTCATGAGGATCCAGTAACTCACTGAGGCAAGCCTGACAGGTGGCTATATCGGGGGAGATAAGCTGATATTTTCCTTCGTCAGCAACGCTGTCACGGATTTCAAAGGTTTCATAGCCGATAGGTGGATGATAACTTATGGCTATGTCTTCGATACGAGCCAGCGGTGGGGTTTTTGTTTTCAGATCTGAGTAGAATTGCTCGATGGGTTCTGCCTCTCCCTCCACCTCAATCTTGACATCCTCCGACGTATTGCAGACCCATCCCTTGAGGCTGTGTTTAGTTGCTAGCCCATAAACAAAAGGTCTGAAGCCAACTCCCTGAACAATGCCGCGGACGCTGATGCGAGCTAACTGTGAAGCCTCGATCTGCGCCACTGTGATCCTTCTGTCATAACAGTTCCTTCACTTCCTCTCATTCTGAATGGAGCGGAAATCTGACGCTGCCCAAGAAGCGCTACGCCAACCAATCCCGGCGGGATTCTTCAATATTGCTTAGACACTACGTGCATGTCGCCATGATATGTTAGACGAATCTCACCTCAAGGAAATGTGTGGAACAAGAGATGCATGGGTCATAGGCACGCACCAGCATTTCTAGCATGAGGGTTATGTCATCTTGAGTCTTGTTAATAATGCTTGGCACCAGGCTCTCCATATCCTTCTGGATATTATTGTGGTTTTGGTTGGTTGGAATAACGCAGTTAGCCTCGGTTAATACGCCTTTGTCGTCGTAGGTATAGTCATGGAACAAAATCCCGCGGGGAGCTTCTACAGCACCAACGCCCCTCCCTGCTCTAACCTTAACCTCTGGCTTCTCTTCCTTCAGCCCACGAGCGACAATTTGATCAATTAGCCTCAGACTATCCTCAACTGCGTGAATTGATTCCACAATCTGAGCTATGCTTATCATGTATGGATTGTCACAGACTGCTTTTAGTCCTAATTCGCCAGCCGCTTTCTGGGCTTCAGGCAAAAGCTGAGAATAGTTGTTGTTAAACCGTGCCAGGGCTCCCACCATATAAGAATCACGGGCATGCCTGCTGAATTTGGCTGTGGATTGAGGTACGCAAAACTCATTAGTCATCTCAAGATAATCGGTAATGGGAGCAATACCGGTGTCAGTGGACGAGATATCACCTGAGATAAATGCATATTCCTTCGGGTCTTTGAGAGCAATATATTCCGTTGGTCTGATAAAATCGGGGACATTTAGCCCTTTGAACAGTTTAACCGTTTCCTTCAAATCATCCATCGCCTCGCTTAGTCTTTGCCGCATAGTCCCTAATTGACTAGTTTCTGGGAATTTGACAAATCCTCCAACAACGCAGGAGGTGGGATGAGTTTTCCTGCCAGCTAGCAAATCAGCTAAATCGTTAGCCAATTTCTTCAGCCGCAGTGCTCTCAGGACTACTTCCTTGTGGGTGTTGATTAAAGGGAAGACACTGCCCACCCCCAAGAAATCCGGGGCTGCTAAGAAGTAGAAATGAAGCACGTGACTTTGCAGTGTCTCAGCATGATACAGAAGCTTGCGGAGGAGCATCGTCTGCTCACTTGGCTGAACACCGAAGGCAGCCTCGGTTGCTTGAATGGCCGCTGTAGAATGAGCTACGGAGCATATGCCACAAATTCTGGGGGCTAACCAGGTAACATCCTCGTAGTTTAGGCCTCTAAGCATAGCTTCAAAGAATCGAGGAGACTCCGGAATCTCCCAGGTTATTTCTTCTATCTTACCGTCCTTGGCATTAACGGTAATATTGCCATGTCCCTCTACTCTAGTCACGTGATGGACATTGATGTTCAGCTGGGTCATTTTGACACCTCCAGATAGCCATTGAAAATTCTGAACTGGTTCAATATGTCATCCACAGTCAACCCATGTTTCTGCAGTATCTCTTTTTCTGAATTCACGTTGGGGTCATCTACCAAGCCCCGGCAACCCCAGCAGTGACGACCAGTGGTGACGCAGATGGCACTGCAGCCAGCTCTGGTGACCGGACCCAAGCAGAATCCCCCTTTATCGAAGACACAGACATTCCCCACCATCTTGCACTCAACGCATACCGGATAGTTGGGCAGTTCGAACTTCTTACCCAGTAATAGCGCCTTGGCCAGTTTGAGAAACTCGTACCTGTTCATAGGGCAGCCTGGCAATTCATATTCCACAGGCACTACTGCGCTGACGGGGCGCGCCGGAATTGTATTGTAATATCCAGCGCAGTCACCATAGACTATCTTGAGATTTTCTTCCATAGGACGGAAATTCTTGAGGCAATTGACGCCGCCCAAAGAGGCACAGGCACCCATGGCTACCACTATCTTCGCCTGCTCCCTTATTTCCTTTATTCTCGATATATCCGATTCTGTGGTGATGGCTCCATCTATGAAGGCTATTTCATAGTCTTCCCCTTTCTCTGTCATGGCCTCTCTGAAATTGACAATGTCTACCAGCTCCAGAAGCTCAACTAACTCAATCTCAAAATTGATAACCTCTAGCTGGCAGCCTTCGCAACCGGTAAAATCGAAAAAACCTAGTCTTGGCTTCATTTAGATTGCCTCCTCCAATTTTCTGATTTCAGCGTAGCTGAAAACTGGGCCTTCCTGACAGACGTAAACACCGTTAATCTGACAATGCCCACATTTGCCCACGCCGCACTTCATCCTTCTCTCCAAGGAAAGCAGTATTTGCTCATCAGCAATAGCCTTTTTCTTGCATTCCGCTACCACAAACTTGTACATGACCGGTGGACCTACTGTAATGGCAAAGGTATTCTGTGGGTCTATGTCCACTTTGGGGAAAAGGGTGGTTACCACACCTACATTTCCGGTCCATTTCTCATCTCCTCTATCCACCGTCTCCAAAAGTTCCATGTCACGCCTTTCTTGCCATTTCTCCAGCTCGCTAACGAACATCCTTTCTTGCGGTGTCCTACTACCAGACAAAATCATCAGCCTGCCAAAGTCACTTCTCTTGTCAAGTACATAATTGATAAGCGAACGCAGTGGAAATAGACCTATGCCTCCAGCTACTATGAGGATGTCGTTACCCTTCAGTTTGTCAATGGGAAAACCGTTTCCAAAAGGTCCTCTAATGCCTACCGTAGACCCCTCAGTCAATCCATGCAGCGCACTGGTTACGTTGCCTACGTTCCGTACCGCTAGCTCAAAACTACAGTTCTTTGTCGGCGACGATGAGATAGAATTAGGCATTTCGCCAATGCCAAAAAGGGAAATCTCAACAAATTGTCCTGGCTTATGACCTAGCTCCCCTCCGTCCCTGAACTCGAACTCGAAGAGCTTTTCCCTCTCAGCTATCGCCTCAGTTCTTATTAGCTTAGCAGGCCGTGGTTGATAGATGGATGCTTCGGGAATTGCTTGGCTAATCATGTTGCCTTCTCTCCTCCTTTAACGTATTAAAGGTCTCAGCCGGGCTGGCAATCTCAGCAAGGCAGGCGGAGGCACACCTTCCGCAACCAACACAGCCAAGTTTTCCGTACCTTTCCCACAAGTATTTGCCTTTCCGATACATGCGATGTCTGAATCGAGTTTCGCTATCTCTCCTGAAGTTTTCTCCGCCAGCTACCAGAGCGAAATCGACTAACATGCAGCCATCCCACTGGCGATAGCGCTCACCTTGCTTGAGATTAAGGGCTATATCATCCTGGACATCAAAGCAAAAACACGTGGGACATACCATGACGCAGGAACCACAGCTAAGACACTTCTCGCTTTTCTCCTTAAACACAGGGCTATCCCAAGATTTGTCCAGCAATTCTGGCAGGTCCTCGGCTGACATACTAAGAGCCACTTTGTACTTGGCCAACGCTTTCTGCCGCTGCTCGTCCCTTTGCACTAGTTCCGATTGAGTTGCCTCCCTTGTCACAGCATACTTCCCAAGCAGTTCTTCTCCTTCGCTGCTGCCAATGGCTACAACATAGCTGGCACCAATATCAGTTAGCATCAAATCAAAACCAGTATCGGTAGTAGCTGTGCCTAGGCTGGCGCAAAAAGCATTGGGGTTGGGATTGAGGCAATCAATACCAATTATCGTGACCTTTGCTCTCCGCGAAAGGTAATTGATATCGGGGTTGGTGCCAGAAAACGCCACATCCAGGAGTTCGATGGCTTTGATATCATAGGGATGGACACCAAAAAGGATCACGCGCTCAGCTTCTACGACTGGCTCAGCTTCAAGTTCCTCGCCTAGTTCAAACTTAATAAGCGTTTCTTTCGGCGGGAGGAGATAGCTTTTCGGTGGATATAGTGCCAAGTCGTAATCGAGACATAACTCAGTAGCATCAGCAAGCTTGCCGAAGGCATACTTGCCATCTTTCCTCTTTGCCCCTACTACTTCTGCGTCCGAATTAATGAGGTTGTTAACAAATACATCCATATTTTGTTTTTCAATGATTCTATTTTCCATTTACCCTCCTTCGTTGATGACCTTTTGTGCATTGCTTTCCACCCCATCAAATAACCAGGAGCACCAAGCTTCTATTCCCATGCCGGTCTTACAGGACACTTCGAAGAATTCCGGTTTAGGGTTTAGCTCTTTAACTGCACGCCGAAAGGCAGGAATATCAAAGTCTACATGAGGCAGCAGATCGATCTTGTTTATTATCACCGCGTTGGCATCAGCAAAAATCATGGGATATTTGATGGGCTTGTCATCACCTTCAGGCAGGCTGGAAATCACTACTCTCTTATGCTCTCCCAAGACGAACTCGGACGGGCAGATAAGATTGCCCACGTTCTCAATCAGGAGCAAATCGATATCTTCTAAGGGCAAACTCATGAGTGCGTGATCTATCATGTTCGCAATTAAGGAGCAGCTTTCTGACATATTTCTTGTGGTTATCTGGATAACTGCCGCTGCCTCATCCTTCACCTTCTCGGCATCTAGCGTCGAAGCCACATCGCCTTCGATCACCCCTATCCTTAGCCTGTCCTTCAACTTGGCTATGGTTTGCAGAATAAGACTTGTCTTGCCAGCGCCCGGAGCTGACATGATGTTAATAGCGAAAACTCTATGCTTATCTAGAAGCCGCTGATTTTGGGCAGCTATGGATTCGTTAGCTTCAAGAATGTTTTGCACGACTTCTATCCTTTTCATTCTACCTCCAGGCTTTCTATGTATAACTCGCGTCCTCCTACTATTTCCACGCTCTGGCTTTGACATTCAGGGCAGGACCATAACGTATCTTGAGGATGAAAAACCATTGAGCAACTCCGGCAACGAAGTTGTAGAGGCACCGGTTCAAAATAGAGCTTCGCCCCTTGAGCAATAGTATCCTTGCTCAGGAATTCAAAATAGAACTCGATGCAGTCAGATACAAAGCCCGACAACTCGCCAACCACCAAGTTAATCCTGCTGATTTTGCTGGCTTGCGCCTCTTTCGCCTTGTCTAAGGCAATGTCCATTATATTTTCAGTTATCCCCAGTTCATGCATTCTGTAATTACAAGACACGCATATTGTAGCTCAATTCGGCCCTACTCTCAATCGTTGACGGCGAACTCCTGGCGGTTACGTGACCCCTTTGTCCGTGAAGGAGAACTGACATTACACGAGCTTCGAGGGCCAGGGTATACAGGGGAGAAGATATGAGAGAGAACTTACTCGTAATTACGGTAGTTATTTCGCTGCCAGGAGTCTGTCCGAGTAATATGCGCTGCAGCTTTAGGAGAAGTGAAACCGGCTCATCATTTAACTTTGAATAATGGCGAAGTCTGAATTACTCAGACACGCTCCTAGTATCCTTCTCCACTGGGGGAATTCCTTTTGCGCCACAAATGAGCCTTCTACCTAGCTAAGCCCTAGTAGATAGTGTTTCAACGTTCTCAGTGCAGCTTCCGTAGCCTCTTCCTTGCTTCCCTGCCGGTCGCCCTCGAAGTGATACACATTAGCCAGACTTATGTCTTCCGCTGCCATGCCAATGTAAAAGAGCCCTACAGGCTTTCCAGGTTCAGCGCCTGAAGGCCCGGCGATGCCAGTATCTGAGACACATATATCTACCCCTAAGAGCCTCCTGCCCCCTTCGGCCATTTCTATCGCTGTTTGCGCGCTGACGGCTCCGTAATTCTCCAAGGTCTCCCTCTTCACTCCCAAGAGGCTGACTTTAACCTCGTTGCTGTAAGCCACCAGAGAACCCTTGAAGTAGTCAGAACTACCGGGCACATCGGTCAACCTATCAGCTATCCTGCCGCCGGTGGCTGACTCAGTTGTGCCTATAGTCAGCAGCTTTCCTCTTCTGGCCTGGTATCCCCTTACTAATTCAGCAATCTCTACTTCCGGTTTTGCCATGCCTTATGGTCTTATTCTAGCACAATGATAGGCAATTCGGCCGTCGTGTTATAATCCCACCGTGGCTGAGTTGCCCGATGTGATAACTTTCCTCGGGACCGCCGGTGCCAGGTTTGTAGTTATTCACCAGTTTTTGGCATCGGGAGGTGCTTGGCTTAGCCTCGGTGGAACTCAAATACTACTTGACCCTGGCCCGGGTTGTTTGGTTCAAGCTGTCAGGAGGAAACTCGACCCGTCCAAGCTGGAAGCCATTATTCTATCTCACAGGCATTTGGATCATTGCGCCGACATCAATATTATGATTGAGGCCATGACCGATGGCGGCATGAAGAAGCGAGGCCTGGTTTTCACTCCTGCAGACGCTTTGGATCACGACCCAGTTATCTTTTCTTATTTGCGACCTTGTCTGAAAAGCATAGAGACTCTAACTGCGGGAGGATGTTATCAGCTCAATGATATTTCGTTTGAGACACCAGTGAGGCATAAGCATCCTGTGGAAACCTATGGCTTTGTCTTTCGAACGCCTCGGCATGCCTTCTCATGGATCACCGATACGAGGTATTTTGACGAACTAGCAAGCTATTATGCCGCCGAGTTACTGATTATCAATGTGGTTAGGCTATCTCCAGGAGCTCCTATCGATCACTTATCTTTGCCTGAAGCCAAACGCATCATTGAGGAAATGAGACCAAAGGCAGCTATACTAACTCATTTTGGCATGACCATGTGGCGAGCGAAGCCATGGGAATTGGCTAAGAGGCTAACTGAGGAAACTGGAGTTTCGGTTGTTGCTGCCAGGGATGGTATGAGATTTAATCTGGAGGAGTTAGACAAGTGAAGAGCTCCCGGGCAACGACATATTTTCCCGAAGAGTTGCCCCTTAAGTATCGTCTGCGCTGGAGCGTTTCACTTCCGTGTTCGGGATGGGAACGGGTGGTTCCACTCCGCTAAAGTCACCAGAAAGCTCTTCTGGTTGGATAGTATAATGTATAATAGAGAAAGTTTCAAGTTGTGCTGAAAAGGCGGGTATGCACATCAATCTGGGTGGGAGGAACTTGCCATCCTAGCTACAGTGAAGAAGCTCTGAGTTCCCTTACTGCCTTTGGGCCGACGTTAGACTTCCCTCTTGCCACTAAGCTCTTAGAAATGGCTGGAAAGTAGCGGATAAGGTGCCACCGAAATACTATATTGGCTGTAGTGGTTGGCATTACGACCACTGGCGCGGTCTCTATTATCCTGAAGGGCTGTCTAGATCAAAGTGGCTGCAGTTCTATGCTCAACAATTCAACACCGTGGAGCTCAACAATAGCTTCTATCGCTTGCCCACCGAGAAAGCCTTTGTTACCTGGCATGAATCCTCGCCTCACAACTTCGCTTTCGCTGTTAAAGTAAGTCGGTTCATCACTCACATGAAGAGGCTGAAAAAAGTAGAGTCAGCGATGGGGGGCTTTCTATCACGGGCTCGTTTGCTTCAACACAAGCTGGGCCCCCTTCTATACCAACTACCACCCAATATGAAGCGCAATGACGAGCTATTGCAGAATTTCCTATCACTTCTGCCCCCGGAGCAGCAGCACGTATTCGAATTTCGCCATCAGTCCTGGATTGACGATGCCGTATTCAATATCCTACGGCAATACAATTGTGGCTTGTGCATTTTCGATATGCCCGGCTTTACTTGTCCTCTCGTCGCCACCACTGATTTTGCCTACATCCGTTTTCATGGCAGCGCAAATCTATATGTAAGTTGTTACTCTGACGAGGAGCTATCGCAATGGGCTGGGAAAACCGCCCACTTGGGTAAGAATCTCAAAGCCATCTACATCTACTTTAACAACGATGCCCAAGCTTTCGCCATCAAAAATGCTGTGACGTTAACAAATCACCTATGTGGAGGCAAAGATGGATTTTCAGCTAACAGAAGAACAGGAAATGATTCGAACGATGTGTCATCAATTTGCTGATGAAGTAATAGCTCCCAGAGCCAACGAGATGGAGAGAACTGGGGAGCCTCCCTTTGACGTCATCAGCAAGATGGCTGAGCTGGGAATGATGGGCATTCCCTTCCCCCAGAGATATGGTGGAGGTGGTGGTGATTGGGTAGGCCAGATGCTGTGCATAGAGGAACTTTCCAGGGCAGATGGCTCCCTAGGTGGCCTATTAGACGTAACCACCGGCCTCGTATGCCAGGAACTATATGTATTCGGCACTGAGGAACAGAAGCAGAGATGGTTGATCCCTATGGCCCAGGGCAAGGAAATCGGAGCCTTTGGACTTACTGAAGCCGAAGCTGGCTCTGATGCAGGAGCCACTCAAACCACTGCTGTGCTTGATGGCGACAAATGGGTTATCAACGGCTCGAAGCTGTTTGTTAGCGCCATTGGCTATGATGATGCATCTATAGTCGTTATCACAGCGAGATGCCCAGCGATTGAAGACAGGAAGGGAAGGGCTATGATAAATACGTTCATAGTCCCTAAGGGCACGCCTGGGTTCAAGGTTGGGGCAGACTACGACAAGATAGGCTGGAGAACACTTTCAACCAATGAAGTAGTCTTTGAGGATTGTTGCATTCCAGCAGAGAATCTGTTGGGCCAAAGAGGGCGTGGTTTCGCTCAGCACCTGGAAGTACTGCAAACCGGGAGGATTTGTGTTGGTGCTATCTCCGTGGGGCTGGCTCAAGCCTGCTTCGATACCTCTCTGGCCTATGCCAAGCAAAGGGTCCAATTTGGCCAGCCAATCTATGGCTTTCAAGGGATATCTTTCAAACTGGCTGATATGGCTATGAATATCGAGCTAGCCCGCTTGATGTACTTAAAGGCTGCCTGGATGAAAGACAAAGGCTTGCCTCACACCCTGGAGGCGGCTTATGCCAAGCTTTTTGCCTCCGAAATGGTAGAAAAGGTTGCCAGCGATGCAGTGCAAATTCATGGTGGCTATGGCTATATCAACGATTACCCCGTATCCCGTTACTACAGGGAAGCAAAGCTATTACAGATTATCGAGGGAACCTCGGAGGTACAGCGAATAGTTATCAGCCACAACTTGTAGAGCAAACGATAACTGTCAAAGATATTCCTTGATCCTCTTTGCCAAAGCCAATGGCACGCCTTCCGCTTGGCTAAGCTCCTCCGGTGAGGCTTCCCTAATAGCTTCGATCGAGATGAATCTCTTCAGCAATGCCTTTTTTCGCCTTGCGCCAATCCCTGGAATGTCGTCCAAGGCAGAGGCGATGCCTTCCCTTCGACGCAGCCCGCGGTGATAACTGATGGCGAAGCGATGCGCTTCATCCCTCGCCCTCTGAAGCAGGTGAAGGGCTGGGGAATCCTTAGTTATGTCAACTGGCTTCGATGCACCAGGTAGAAAAACGTCCTCATTCTGTTTAGCTAAGCTGGCTACCGGAATAGAAGCAGCTTCTATCTCCTTCATGGCCTCTAAGGCAGCATTAAGCTGCCCTTTACCACCATCAATAAGGATGAGGTCAGGCATAACCGCCCAATTCCCTTCAGAGGTTGCGCTTCTTTTCAACCTTCTCTTCAATACCTCTTGAATCATGGCATAATCGTTGGCCCCGGCTATAGTCCTAATTCGGAAGCGCCGATAGCAAGCCGGATTGGGCAAGCCGTTTTCCAGGACAGCCATACTGCCCACAGCCAGCGTGCCCTGAATGTTGGAGACATCATAGGCCTCTATCCGTAGCGGTATCCGTGGCAGGCGAAGCTTGTCCTTCAGCTCTTGCAAACCCCAGCTTATGGCTTCTGGATTCACCTGCTTAGCCTTGGCCAGCCGCAAACCCTCAACGGCATTCTCCGCTACCATATTCATCAACTGCTTCTTGGCTCCTCGGCGCGGCACTTGAAGTCTCACGCCTCTTCGCTTTTCCCTTCTAAGCCATTCAGCCAACACGGGCGTTTCATCCACAGGATATTGAAGTAATATTAGACGCGGGATTTTGGGCACTGAGGTGTAATACTGCTTTATGAAGCTCGACATTATGTGACCTGGTGTCTCATCACGGACACCTTCCATGATAAAATGGTCACGCCCAACAATTTTGTTACCACGAATCAAGAAAAGCTCTACGTAGGCTTCACCTTGACTCTGTGCCAGAGCAATGACATCTTGATCACCCTTTAGCGTGACGGCAATTCTCTGCCCCTCTATGACTCTTTCGACAGCATGAATCTGGTCACGCAGCAAAGCTGCCTTTTCGTACTGGAGCTGCTGGGCTGCAGTCCTCATCTTGCTATTTAGCTCACGAAGCACCAAATCTTGTTTCCCTTCCAAGAACAGAATAACTTGGTTTATCAGCTCCTGGTATTCCTGTTTACTCACGGCACCGATACACGGTCCGAGGCAGCGATGGATATGGTAGTTGAGGCAGGGTCGGCTGGCTTTGCCATTAATAGTTTTGGTGCAGGAGCGGAAGAGGAAGATCCTCTTTATCAGTCTTAGAGTCTTGCGTACTGAGCTAGCGCTAGCGAAAGGCCCAAAGTATCTAGCGCCATCCCGTCGAAAGCGACGAGTGACATAAACGGCAGGCCAACCTTCACTAGTATCTATCCTAAGGTATGGGAAAGTCTTGTCATCCTTAAGACGCATGTTATACCGCGGACGGTATTT
>JADFUX010000091.1 GCA_015222255.1 Chloroflexota bacterium | reverse complement strand
TGGGGAAAACCGGTTGATCCCGAAGCAATAAACAAGGCACTAAAGGCAGATGGCGACATCAAGGCAGTGCTGGTGACTCACAATGAAACATCCACGGGAGTGACTAACGACCTAAGTACCATGAGCACTGTGGTTAAGGAATTTGACAAGCTTCTACTGGTCGATGCTATAAGCAGCCTGGGCTGTATTGATTTGCCTGTCGATGACTGGCGCTGTGATGTGGTTATAACTGGCTCTCAAAAGGGATGGATGGTACCACCCGGGCTAGCAATGGTTAGCATGAGCGAAGAAGCTTGGAAAGCTCATGCCCATGCCAAGATGCCGCGTTTTTACTGGGATTTCACCAAAGCTAACGATTATCTGGGAAAGGGCCAAACGCCGTGGACGCCAGCCATTTCCATCTTCTACAGCTTGGATACTACCCTCGACTTAATGTTCAATGAGGGACTGGCTAACATATTTGCTCGGCACGCCAGAGTAGCTCAATCGGCCAGGGACGGGGTAAGGTCTTTAGGATTATCCCTTTTCCCTGAAGAGGGTTGTGCCTCCAATACTGTAACGGCAGTGAACGCCTTTGATAGACTCAATGTGCCCAAGTTGGCCAAGCTTCTCAGAGAGGAACATGACGTAGTCATCGCTGGGGGGCAGAGCAAGCTATCGGGAAGAATCTTTCGCATCGGCCATCTTGGCTGGGTTGAAGAGGATGACATTAAGACCGTGTTGGAGGCGTTAGCCAAGACTCTACCTCAGGCAAGAGAATGAAAGTACTAATTGCGGACCGAATTGATAAAGAGGGGATAGAGTTTCTCCGCCAGCATGTCGACGTGACTGTGGAGCCAGGGTTAAACCCTGAGGATTTGAAAGCCAAAATCGGTGACTACGACGCTTTAGTCGTGCGCAGCCAGACTAAGGTACGTGCAGAAATTATTGAACGCGGGGAGAAACTCAAGGTTATCGGCAGAGCAGGAGTTGGGACGGATAATATCGATGTTGATGCTGCCACTAGAAAAGGGATAGTGGTAGTTAATGCGCCCACAGCCAATACCGTATCCGCAGCGGAACATACCATTGCCCTTATGCTTGCCTTAGCTCGTAATGTACCTGAAGCGAATAATCAGCTTAAGTCAGGCAAATGGCAAAGGGAGAAGCTGATCGGCGTCGAGCTGAGAAATAAGACATTAGGCATTATCGGCTTAGGCAATGTAGGTTCCGAGGTAGCCAAGAGAGCGCAAGCGTTTGAAATGCATGTTATTGCCCACGATCCCTTTGTATCCACTGACTTTGCTCGCAATATTAAGGTGGATTTGGCCCCACTAGATGAGGTCCTTGCAGAAGCTGATTTTCTCTCGCTTCATGTGCCACTAACAACAACTACTACCCAACTAATAGGTGCCGAGGAACTGGCGAAGGTCAAACCAACAGCTCGAATCATCAATTGCGCCAGAGGTGGACTGGTTGATGAGAAGGAAGTAGTCAAAGCAATCGAGGAGGGGAGACTGGCTGGCGCCGCTTTTGATGTCTTTGAGAGAGAACCACTAACCAAGAGCTCATTGTTCAAAAATGAAAGAATAATCATTACTCCACACCTTGGTGCCTCCACAACCGAAGCTCAAGCTCAAGCAGCCCAAGATATCGCCGAGCAAGTTCTGACAGTCCTTAAAGGGCAGTTCAGCAGATATGCTGTTAATGCCCCCAATATCCCTCCGGAGCTAGTGCCGTTCATAAATGCAGCTTCGACTATCGGCAGCCTTGCCAGCCAGTTGATGGAAGGACAAATACGCTCAATACACATTACATATAGCGGTGAAGTCACCAACTATGATTGCAATCCTATTAAGACAGCGACTATCAGCGGGTTATTACAACAAGCAACCGAGGAAAGAATCAATCTGGTTAATGTCGGTTTCATCGCCACTCAACGTGGCTTGAAGATAAGCGAAGAAAAACAAGCCATCTGCCAGAATTATTCCAACTTGCTTACCCTGGAACTTGATACCAATGTAAGAACTACTACCATATCAGGCACGGTCAGAGACAATGACACCCACATCGTCCAGGTTGACGACTTCTGGATGGATATAGTGCCCACCGGTGGCTATTTCCTTTTCTGTGACCACATTGACGGGCCGGGGCTTGTTGGTGCCATAGGCACCATTGCAGGCAAAGCTGATATCAATATTAGCTCCATGCACCTATCACGACTCAAGCCCAGAGGAAAGGCGCTGATGATCTTAGCTCTCGATGAGTCCCTGGCTGAAGCGCAAAGGCAGGAAATACTAGCCCTTCCTGGCATCCACACCGCTAGCCCAGTAAAGCTTTAGTGATACATAATCGGGGGAGAACGGGACAGGAATAGTCATGAAGATATCCTAGAGTTCGTTGGCGAAGCAAATGCTTTGCACCGAAACTCCTGTGAACTCGAAATGACGCCCAAATCGGTAAGGGTCTCCCACAAGAGCTATTGAGAATCCACTGACTGAACGAAAGCAGGTGAACTAATCGGCGGTACTCAAAGCAGACGATAGCTATGGCTATTGCAGTCCTTCAGGGATTTCCACACAGCCCAGTCAATCTAGGGAATTCATAATCAACCCAGCTGGCACCTTGGGGTAGAAATAGGTTGATTTGCGCGGCATCCTATCTCTGGCATCAGCGATAGCCTTGATCACATCCACTTGGGGCTCATTCAAGAGGAAGGCCAGTTGATATTCCCCCTCCCGTATCTGTTGCCAAGCTTCATTCGTGTCAACGGTATAGGCAATATCCCCCTCACCATCCACAACCCCGAGCATTTCATGCAGAATAAGATGGCTAAGAATACTGACATCAAAGTTCTTGTAAGCCTGACAACGATTATCGGGCATCATCCCCTCAATGGAAACATCTTGACGCTGTCTTAGAATTAGCAAGGCTTCGCGCTCCAGACCCAGGATCGCCAAGACCGCTTCGCCGGTCATTTTGCCTCCTAGATTGCTAACTGAGCCCTCGGTTAATGGAATGGACTCCACCGCGAAAATATGCTCAAGTTTCGTCCTTAGCTGAGCTAACGATGAAGTAGCCACGCCACGTAGCAACCTGTGAATGGGCAAGATGGCCAGCCCTGGATCATAGAAATCCTCCAACTCCATCATTATGTAGTTGAAACCCTCATTCCCAGTGGAAGTTCCAACTTCGCGTATTCTCTCCTTCTGATAAGTCAACCCCGTTTCGTACCTATGATGGCCATCAGCTATATAAAGGGGCACATCAGCCAGCAGCTCGGTGATCCGCCTTGTAAGTCCGGGCTCAGTTATTGTCCAAATTAGATGCTGTTCCTCGACAGAGATTGCCTCGCTTTGCCCGCAATGACATTCAATTGTTGGTTTGTCTTGCGCCGCTTTAGACAGTATTTCGGCAACTCCTTGCGCTGAGTCCTGGTATAGGACGAGTATGGAGCTAGAAGTAGCCTGAATAGCTCGCATTAGCTGCAAGCGATCGCTCTTAGCTTTGGAATACGTCTCTTCGTGAGGGTAAATGCCACAATACCATGGCTCCAATCTAACTCGAGCTATTAATCCACGTCGCCTTCTCCTCTCTCCCATATAAGTAAAATAGTGGTCATGGAGGTAAAAGGCTGGTGACTGGTCCACTTGAAGGACTCCATCCTCAAGCCAGTTCTGGAGAGTGACGGCCGCTCTGGTATACTTGTTGCTTTCAGCATTGTCGCCGGGCTGCTCCATTGGATATTCCAAACGAATAGCGTTATTCTCTTCCCTCCTATAGTAAATCTCCTGTTGCGCAGGAGGGATAACATCGTACGGAGGGCAGATAATTCTGCCTAAATCCTTAACCAGCCTTTCCTTGTACCTGATACCTCGAAACGGACGCACTTCGGCCAATTCTAAATCCTCTAACCCAGTAATCTCTCCAACCCCTTCCCCCAAGCCTTCCTTATCTTAGCCAAAGGCAAATCAATGCAGCCTTCCATCGATACACGCCTACCGCCGATTTTCCCCAGCAAAGCTAATGGTACCTGCCATCTAGCAGCTATCTTCTCCAGTTTGGCGCCTGAACCCGCCGGCAGCGATACCACTATGCGTGATTGAAGCTCACCAAACAGGGAATCGTCTAACCTTCCTCCCATTCTGCAACCTTCCCCCTTAAAGCCAATATCGCCAACAATACAACTTTCAGCAATAGCCACTGCCAGCCCACCATCCGAGCAATCATGGGCTGATTTGACAAGTCCACGCCTTATGGCTTCCAAACAGCAACGTTGCACCCTTCTTTCTAAATCCAAATCGATGCTAGGTTTCCCTTTGATTAAGTGGTGCACAACCTCCAGATATTCGCTGCCACCCAGAGCCCCCCCACTAGCTCCTTCGCTGCTCCCCGCGCTTCGGCTCGGGGCAGCGCCTAGCAGAAACACCAAGTCGCCTTCGTCTTTGAAAGACATAGTGCAATATCTATTTATATCATAGATGACTCCTACCATGCCCACTACCGGTGTGGGGTAAATGGCCTGGCCTTTAGTCTCATTGTAAAGACTAACGTTGCCACTGATAACTGGAATTCTCAGTTCTCGACAAGATCGCGCCATCCCTTTAATGCTCTCTGTCAACTGATAGTAGACGTCGTCCTTTTCCGGATTTCCGAAGTTCAGACAATCAGTCACAGCTAAGGGCTCAGCACCACTACAGACCAAATTTCTAGCAGCCTCAACTACTGCAATCACGCCCCCCAAGAAAGGGTCGAGATAGCAATATCGCCCATTGCCATCGGTGGCCAAGGAAATGCCCTTCCTTGTGCCTTTCATGCGCAAAACAGCAGCGTCGCCGCCGGGGAGAACCACAGAATTGTTCATCACTTGATGGTCGTATTGGCGATAAATCCACTCCTTGCTGGCAATGTTGGGCGAAGCCAGCAGACGAAGCAAAGTAGAGTTACATTGCCTAGGCCTAAGATCAGGGATAGTGGCCATATCGAAGGATTGAAGTTCGGTAAGCCAAGCTGGTTTCTTGCTCCGCCGACGATACAAAGGTGGGGACAATAGTAGATTCACCAGGACTTCGGCCACCACTTCCTTGCCTTCCTTAATCACGGCTAAGCCGCTGTCAGTAACCTCGCCAATAATGTCAGAGCGGAGTTCCCAGTGATCAAATAAGGCCTGCACCTTGTCCTCATGACCCCTTTTTACAATCACGAGCATCCTCTCTTGCGATTCTGAAAGCATCACTTCATAGGGGGTCATATTCTCGTCGCGACGAGGCACCTTGCCTACATCTATCTCCACACCAGCTCCACCCCTAGCTACAGACTCCACAGCAGCGCTGGTCAACCCGGCAGCCCCCAAATCCTGCATTCCTACAATCCAGTCCGTCTGCGCCAGTTCCAGGCATGCCTCTATAAGCAGCTTTTCCAGAAACGGATTGCCCACTTGAACCGTTGGTCTCAGTTCTTGCTCTTCCTCAAAAGTGCGTGATGCCAGGCCAGAAGCGCCGTAAATCCCATCACGACCGGTCTCAGCCCCCACCAGCATCAGCAAGTTGCCCTTACCGCTTGCCCTGGCCCGAACCATCTTAGCTTTGTCAGCGATACCCAAACACAGCGCGTTGACTACTGGATTGCCCGAATAACAACTGGCAAAAAAGGCTTCACCACCCATGTTGGGTATTCCCAGGCAATTCCCATAGCCCCCAATTCCACCGACAACGCCATTAAACAAGTAGCGATTGTGGGAGTCAGTCAGCGGGCCAAACCGAAGTGAGTTAAGCAAAGCTATAGGTCGAGCACCCATGGTGAAAATATCACGCACGATGCCACCTACGCCGGTGGCTGCACCTTGATATGGTTCAACCGCCGAAGGATGATTGTGAGATTCCATCTTCATCACCAATACCTCACCATCACCAATGTCTATTGCTCCAGCATTCTCCTCCCCGGGACCAACCAGCACGTGTTTTCCCCAAGTAGGCAAGGCCTTAAGCAAAAGCTTGGAATGCTTGTAGCCACAATGCTCACTCCATAAGGAGCCAAACAGCCCCAGCTCTACCTCAGTGGGCTCACGCCCCAAGCGCTGGACAATAAGGTTATACTCCTTTTCGCTTAAGGCTACCTTATCAAGAGCTTCCCTGGAGATAGTCAATCATCGACTCCCAAATCAGATTACCCTCCGTGCTGCCAAGCAGTGTTTCGCAAGCCCGCTCAGGATGAGGCATCATTCCTAAGACATTGCCTTCCCTATTCAGAATCCCCGCAATATTATGTAAAGAACCATTGGGATTGACCCCCTCAGTGATCTTGCCTGAAGGAGTACAATAGCGAAAAACGACTTGGCCGTTGGCTTCCAATTCCGCTAGAGCAGTCTCATCCGCATAGTAGTTTCCTTCGTAGTGAGAAATGGGCATTCTTAATACCTGTCCCTTCTCGCATTTGGAACTAAAGGAGGAATAGCCGTTTTCTACTCTAAGGCTAACCCACTGACACCGGTATTGAAGATGGCTGCTAGCCAATAACACCCCCGGCAGAAGTCCAGCCTCACATAGGATCTGAAAACCATTGCAGATGCCAATAACCAGTCCCCCACTGTGCGCAAATCGCTCCACAGCAGCCGTGACTGGAGAAAAACGAGCTATGGCTCCAACCCTGAGATAGTCACCGTAGGAAAACCCCCCGGGCAGAACGATACAATCATAACCAGAGAATTGAGCCTCTTTGTGCCAGATATAGTCAGCCTCCTGTCCCAAAACATCATGAAGCGCATAATGACAATCTCGGTCACTCCAGGTACCCGGGAAAACCACAATACCAAATCGCATGCTATAAATAGAAAACTGGCGGTCTCATTTCACCGCCATGTACCATTCACCCACCTCATCCAGCCATCCGCCAGGACTTTCTCTACCTCGAACTCTTCCACTTCCTCACTGCTTGTTTCTTCTTGCGCTCCACGCTTGGTTTCTCGTAGAACCTGCGTCTCCGAAATTCAGCTAGGATACGACCTTCTTGCACTTGCCGATTGAACCTGCGAAGCAGATTCTCAAAGTTCTCACCTGGGCCAAGTTTCACTTCAGCCACATGGAATCACCCCCCGCCACTCAAGTTTACTACTCTGACTGCAAGCCACGTCATTTTACTCCCTACCCCAGACTCAGTCAAGGATTGAACAACAGGATTGAACAACACCGTTGTTGGCCTATTAGTCCATAAGCGCCACTCTTAGGGCAAAGCTATTTATATTGGGGTGAATTTCCATCCCCTGGGTGTAAATGAGGAACAAGGAGTGAAACCACAGCTCTATCATCCGCCTTTGCCTATGTGAGAAGCTCGAAATTTGACTGTCTATGGCCTGCACATTTCAGAAGGCGTTTCCCCCTCAGTACCCTTAGGGAAAACGCCTTCTACAGCAGTGAAAAACTGTCTTCTTATTACGGGGACATAACCCAGCTTGACCGCCTATTGCCAACTTATTGTACAGAGAGCAAAAGAGAGCAATTGGTGCCTTGGTTCCAAATAGGCGGTTACTCCTTCAGGCCTTTTATCAAATCGCCCAGCGTCATGGCAGCCACGGTCGTGCGCTGATTTCGAACCCTCCATTATAGAACGTCGTCAACCCCCCAAGCCTTCCTAGCCTCGAGCCAGTCTTCGGGGCTCACTGCAAGGCCTCTTATGAAACCATCCAGGCTCATAGCAGCTATAGTCGTCGTCTCAAGAGTGCCCCTCGAGCCCAACTCCACCGCTACTCTGGAAATAGTCTCATTGTCAGGCGCCTCTAGAATGTTGATGAAATCATACTGCCCCAAAAGAGCGTATTGACCTACTATTTTCACTCCCATGGTCTCCACTTCTTTATTGACTTCCCTGATCCTTTCTGGGTTCTCCTTTACAGTTTTCCTCCCCTCATCTGTGAGACTGGTGAACATAACATATATAGCCATTACCCCTCCTCCTTAGATTTTCTCCGACCTTTCTTTTGGCCATTCTATCACGCTAGGTACATAGCCATTACCCCTCCTCCTTAGATTTTCTCCGACCTTTCTTTTAGCCATTCTATCACGCTAGGCCAAAAGTCCTTATGGCTTGACCCGCTCACTGTTATGCCGATATGTCCCTTCTTCATCTCGTACACATCCTTATCTTTGCTTGAGACTGCTCCCAGGATCGCTTTCTGAGACTCAGGCGGTGCTATATGGTCGTATGTAGCAGCCAAAACCAGAAGGGGAACCTCGATCTTACCCAAGTCCACAATCTTGCCTTGCGACTTGAACTGGTTTTTTATCAACAGATTCTCTTGATACCATTCTTTTATGTATTGTCTGTAGGTTTCCCCAGGTATCGCCGGACTATCAAAAATCCATTTGTCCATTCGGAGGAAGTCCATGAGCGTTTCCTTTTTCTGAAATTCTTTCAAGAGTGCCCGATACTTTGCCAGCATTAGGTTTATAGGATCAACTGAGAGAAATCCAACGTTCAAAAATCCCCCTGCCGCCATATGGTAAGTGTCGGCAATCTTATCTGCGTCGAGCTTTCTTGCCCAAATGGCAATAGTATTGTCGGTGTGAAAATCTATAGGAGTTGCTTGAAGCAGCAAGTTCTTTACATTTTCTTGATGTAAAGCGGTATATATCACGGATAAGTCCCCTCCCAGACAATAGCCGTGAAGGTTTACTTCATGTACCGCTTCCCTTCTCTTTATATCTTCAATGCATTTTTCTACATAGTCCACATAATCGTCTATCTTAAGATATTTGTCCACTCTCGTGGGATAGCCCCAATCGATCATATAAACCTGGAATCCTGCCTCGAGATACCTGCGGACTACCGAAATACCAGGGTGTAAGTCGAGAACATAAGGTCGATTTATGAAAGCGTAAACCACCAAAAGAGGGGTTTTGTATTTCCTTTCCCCTAAAGGATGATAAAGGAGCAACCTAAAAGGCCCTTCCTCATCCAGAACATCGAAGCTTGATTGCCAAACATCCGGCTCTATCGCAGAAAGCTGTTCCATTAGATCGACGAAGACATTGCCAGTCGACTTATCTTTCATCACTCTCGTGTCTCCTTTGCTGCCTTCGTCCTAAGCCTTTTGATTTCTTTCTCCATTCC
>JADFUX010000090.1 GCA_015222255.1 Chloroflexota bacterium | reverse complement strand
TTTTTTCTCGATGCTAGAATATGGTCTTCCGCCTTACTCAATCCCCCTCGCGTAACGCAATTCTGGCTGAATTATCATCGAATGGAAACCTTTGGGGGGACTCTCAAATAAGTCAGCCTTTGACAACAGAAAGCACACAATCCTTCAACCAACTATCCAGAAACGGCCCACGGTGGACGCTTCGTACCGCAACTCACTGGCCGTTCTCCCCAGCATCTGTTCAGGTATCGATGGCCATCGCAAGACTTGGCAAATTAACCACACTATACTACCCCTGTCAATATATCGTAACACGATATATAGGCTCATGTAAGCTCCAATGTGATAAAATGCGCCGATATGAGGATCGTATTCCATGAGAAATATAAGCTGGCATATTCCCATGACCCAGCAGCCACGGCAGGGAGAATTGAAAACATTGTCGAGGCACTAAAAGATTATGAGTTTGTCACGCCTGAGCCTGCTGCCGAGGAGGACCTTCTCCTGGTTCACAGCCAGCCCTTAATAAGTTCGGTAAAAAGCAACGAGCTTGTTTTCGAAATAGCCAGCCTGGCCGCTGGAGGAGCCATAGCCACCAGCGAGATTGCTTTGAACGAACCCGCTTTTGGTCTCATAAGGCCGCCAGGACACCATGCTGGTAGGGACTTCAATGGAGGCTTCTGCTTCTTCAACAATATGGCTATCGCGGTGCAAACGCTAATCCAGGCGAAAAAGATAAATAAGGCTTTGATAGTCGATATTGACCTTCATTACGGCAATGGCACCCACGATATCCTCGGTGGCAGGGAGGATGTCATTTTCTTGAACATGGAGTGTCGGCAACCACAAGAATACCTGGCACAGTTGGAAGAAAGCTTGGCCACCAGCAAAAACTACGACATCATTGGCGTCAGCGCTGGATTTGATACCTATGAGAAGGACTGGGGAAAAAGCCTGAGAACGGAGGATTATGAGACCATAGGCAACATCATAAGAGAAGCGGCGAAATCTTGCCGAGGCAGGAGATTTGCGTTACTCGAAGGTGGATACTATGTTGCCGATCTGGGCAGGAACGTAAGGTCCTTCCTGGAGGGCTTGGAATAGGCCAGGACAAATCACAGTCAGATGTGTAATCCATCACACAGGCGCTTCATTTTCAAACCAGCAAAGTAGTCCTGTCACTACAAGTCCTTCCCTTGTGGTCATCTCTGAGCACAGTGAGATAATCAAGTTGTTTTTGCAACACACCCTAGATGTCAAATCTCATGCCGGTGTGCAAAGGCGAGAATCTCTCTCCTAGGGCAAGGTAAAGCTCAACCTGTGCTCTGAATCCCGTGCAATGGCCGGCACATATCCACTTCGGGTTCAACTTAGAAAGCTCCTCAACCGTCCTTTTTATTCGGGCATCAGGGGCGTCAACAAGGTGCAAACCACCAACCACGCCTTCTATTTGGTCGCAGCCAGTCAATTCTATAGCCTGTTTCACAATATTGACGATTCCAGCGTGGCTGCAACCGGTGATAATTACTAAGCCCTTTCGCTCAACACTTGCTATGACAGAAACATCATCGAGCATCTGGTCATCTACGACCCTTCCATTTTCTATCGTTTTCAGTTCCATCCCAACTTCTTCGAACTCCGTTTGCCTTTTTACCTCCCCCGTTGTCATGATCCCAGACATTATCTCAACGTTGTCTTTGGTCAGGACAAGCCTACCACCAGCTTTCTCTATTTCCTCTCTGGAATCACTTTGCACAACGCCTACGTGCCTGAGACTGGGCTCAATGACAAAGTGCCTGCGGAAGATATCCGAATGAGCGAATACGGCGACCTCCCTTTTCCCGATTTCTTTGAGCATAGCCGCTATTCCCTGCGTATGGTCATAGTGGCAATGCGTGAGAACAATAGCATCAATAGCCAATGGAGAAATATTCATCATCCTCATGTTGCTAAGAAGAGCAGGCGAATTCTGGCCGACGTCTACAAGGATTCTTCTAGTATTCTCACCTCTCCTCCCCTCAAGGAGAAAGGAGAGCCCGTGCTGACCCAAATATGGACTCTCGTAAAGGACTGAATCCTCCGCCAGAACTGTAATTTTCAAATTATCTAACTCGCCGCCAGCTTTTCCCATAATATGCCCCCTCGGAGAGAATCCCAACTAATAAAGGAGAGTGCTACCACAATGTACACTGTGGTAGCACTCCATGAATAGCAATCAAGAAATAACTGCTACTATTCCTCCATGCTCCAGGTGATTATCTCTATTTCAGCATTTACATAGCCGGTTTCAGTCGTGGGGTCCTCCACCACGTTCCAAATCTCGAAGGTACCAGCGGTACGATCACCTAGCTCATTAAAAGCGATGGGCCCTGTAGCACCATCGAATTCCAGCCCGGTCAGGGCAACCCTTATAGCTTCACCGTCGTAGACGCCGGCTGCCTCTATAGCCTTTGCAGCCGCCCATACCGCGTCATACATAGTATCACAATAGACCTGAGGGGCTTCCCCGTATTTGTCCTGGTACGCTGCTTTGAAATGCTCGTACACGTCCCCTGCGCCCACAGTTCTGGTGCCAGCAACAATGGCCTTTTCCATGAACTCAGCAGACTTCGGATCCTCGAAAAGCCCCGACCCATAGTTTCCATCACAGCCTAGCCAGGCCATTCCATCCAAACCCAAATCTGAAGCTTGCTTGAAGACTATGATGCCATCATCACAGTAGGTGGAGGCAAAAACGGCATCCGGGTTAGCATCCTTAATCTGCTGCAGCTCAGTGCGATAGTCCAGTGCAGCTTCGGCATAGTGTATTGATACCACCTGTTCCCCTTCCCATCCTAGCGCGTTAAGCCCCTCAATAATCGCTGTTTCTAGACCTTTGCCATAAGTATTATCCAACACCATGGTGGCCAGCTTGTTGTAGCCTTTATCCATAATAACGTCGGCTAACACCAGACCCTGGGCATCATCCCGCAGGCATGTGCGGAAGTACCACTCCGTCCCCTCCATCTCGGAAAGCGGAATCCCTGTAGCCGATGGCGTTATCAACGGGATCTTGTGCTCACTCGCGTATGGAATTGACAGCAAAGAAGCTCCCGTGATCATGGGGCCAGCAATTACCTGCACCCCGTTTATCTCAACCATCTTCTTGACCCCATCGAAGCCCGTGGCCGCGTCCGTGTTACCGTCCTCCTCCACCAACTCCACCTGTTTTCCCAACACCCCACCCGCAGCATTGATCTCATCAACCGCCAGCCTGGCACCATCCAGTATCCTAACACCCATAGGCCCCAGGCCGCCAGTGGTGTCCAACAGACAACCTATCTTGATTGTCTCAGGTTCCACTGGGGCCGGGCCACAGGCCCCCAGCGGTATCAGTAGACCTATGATAGCCAGCACCAGCAACAACTTTTTGACCATAGCACACTCCTTTCTTGAAGATTTGGCGCTAATTGTGCACTGAAGGCAAACTCGTGTCAATACCCTTAGTCTCTAATCCCAAGAAACGCTGCCTGGAGGATTCTTCCGCGAATAGGGAATCGGCATCTCCTTCCATAGCACATTCGCCGTTAACCAGAACATAGCCTCGATTAGAAACACTCAAGGCCTTGTTGACATTCTGCTCCACCATCACTATGGCTACGCCAGCTCCTTTTATCTTGTCCAGCTTGGATAGGATGGCCGAAGCTGGCTTAGGAGATAAGGAAGCCAGCGGCTCATCAAGCAAGAGAACTCTGGGCTGTGCCATCATAGCTCTAGCTATGGCCAACATCTGCCTCTCCCCGCCTGACAAGTTTCCCGCCAGGGCGTTCTTCCTCGCCTCAAGCTCAGGAAACATCCCATATATCTCTGTCATCCCAGCTTTAATAGAAGCTTTACCTTTCGTACGGTAGGCTCCCATATCCAGATTCTCACTTATGGTGAGATTAGGAAAGATATTGTTTGTTTGAGGGACATAGCCTATGCCCAAGCTCACTGCCCGGTCACAAGCTATCCCGGTGATATCCTTGCCCTGATAAGAAACCCTACCTCGAAACAGCTTGGCAAAGCCAAGGAGGCTCTTAAGCAAAGTTGACTTGCCGCTGCCATTAGGTCCCACAATAGCCACAATCTCACCCTCATTAACCTTCACGGAAACATCGTGAACAATAACAGCATCGCCATAGCCAGCATTGATATTTTCGGCCACAAGGATAGGTTCTATTTATTCCTCCCCCAGATATGCCCGATAGAAGGCAGGCTCCTCACTTATGTCTTCAGGTTCTCCACCGACGACCGTCTTGCCTCTATCCATAACATAGATCCAAGAGGCGAACTCAAACAATATCTCCAGCCTGTGCTCCACAATGAAAAAAGTCGTGCCATTACGAGACAGATCCTCTAATTTCTGAAACATCTTCCTGCCCAACACAGGATTTATCCCTGCTGCCGGTTCATCAAGGAGCAAGAGTGTCGGCTTAGCCATAAGCGCTCTAGCCACCTCCAAAAGCTTTCTCTGCCCACCGGAAAGCTCACCAGCAAGTGAAAAAGCCCACTTGTCCAACTCCATAAGCTCAAGGATCTCCAGAGCTTCCTCAATTAGCCCTTTTTCCTGCTCCTGCCATTTCCTCCTCAGGAAAAGGCTATTCAGTAGCTTGTCACCTTGCTGGCCTCTCGCCGCCACCAGCATGTTATCCAATACGCTCATTTGATAAAACAGGCGCGGCAGTTGGAAGGCGTTGACCAAACCCAAGGCATAGATCTGGTGTGGAGCGAGACAATTAATGCAGTTGCCATTGAAATATATATTTCCCCCATCAGGTCGGTGAATGCCAAGAATGGTATTGAACAGGGTACTCTTACCACTGCCATTAGGGCCCACCAAGCCGCAAATGCCCCCCTCTTTGACATCCAGGCTTACACCATTGACAGCGTAAACCCCACCAAAGTGCTTGCTAACTTCTCTTATTCTTAACAGTCCTTCTTCCATCAGGCTTCTCCCATAACCAATAACCTCTGACTTGGCATAGTCTTGTCGGTACTGGAAATATAGGCAATCAAGATCGAGGAGATTATGCGTTATCTTGTTACTCTTGGATGGCCCCTTGAGTCAGGGGCCACATAAAGACGAAGATACGAACACCAAAGTGCTTGCTAGCTTCCCTTACCCTTAACAACACTTCTTTCACGTTTGACTGACTCCAGCGCCTTGGTCTTGATTGGGCTTTCCTTCAACAGACCCTGGGGCCTGTAAAGCAAAACCAAGATAATTAAAGCACCAAACAAAATATATTGCAAGTTACTAGGGTCAATGGGCAAAGTCAAATAGTCTTTGGCTATATTTGTGCCTCTATCAAAGAGCGTCACCAGCACAGCACCTAGCACTGCCCCCCAGTTATTAGCTGGCCCCCCCAAAAGAACCATTATCCACACGGTAAAGGTAACCATAGGCATAAACATACCCGGGAGGACATACTGAAGATATTGCGCGTAAAGCCCCCCAGCTATTCCCGCCATGGCCGAACCTAACATGAGTACTTGAGCTTTGTACCTCGCCCTATTCTTGCCCAAGGCCTCAGCAGCCACCTCATCCTCCCTCACAGCCCGCATGACTCGTCCGTAAGGAGAGTTAGCCAATAGCTGAGCAATTACGAAGCAAATAAGGAGACAGAAATAGACCAGTCCTATATTCACTAGGACATCGACACGGTGAGAGCCACCTGATATGGCGATAGCTGGAGAAACGCTTATCCCCCAATCACCCCCAGCAATCCAACTCTCGGACTTAACGATTAGCCTCAGGATCTCACCAAAGGTCAAAATAGCTATAGCCAGGTAGTCCGCCCTTAACCTCAAGGCAGGCAAAGAAATAAGCAAGCCAAAAGCAGCCGAGAGCGTAGCACCAGCAATGAGACAAAGATAGAAGGGAACGCCGATTTGGGAGAGGAGAGCATAGGTATAAGCACCGATAAGGAAAAAAGCTACCTTACCAAAGTTAGCCAGGCCGGCAAAGCCAAATTCCAAGTTCAGAGATAGAGCCAGGATGCCAAAGATGCCTATAAAGACAATGAGATCAAGGACATAAAGCAACGGATCCAAGCTAACCTCTCCTAAACAACATGGCTAACCCCTGCGGCTTCAGAATTAGAGTGATTATCAGAATCAAGAAAGCTATACCTATACGATATGTGGAAGAAAGCCCCATAGCCGTCAGCGCCACTACACCGACATTTTCAGCTAAACCAACGATGAAGGCTGCGGCTATGGCACCATAGAAGTTGCCAATGCCACCAAGTATGACCACAGCAAACATTGGCAATATCATATCCCACCCGGTCATAGGCCAAATCCGAGTATCAGCACCACGAAATACGCCCGCGATAGCTGCTAATCCAGCGCCCAAAAACCAGGTTATCCAGATCACTCTCTGAATGTTTATTCCCGACGCTAGGGCAAGCTCAGGATTGCTGGAGGTTGCCCTGATGGCCTTGCCTATCTTGGTTTTCACCAGAACAAAATGCATGGTGACTGCCAAGGCTACAGCAGCAAAGATGAGCCATAGCCACAGATTGGTAACGGCGATTGAGCCTATGTCGTGACGAGACCAGAGACTAGATGTAGGCCAGACAGTAGCAAAGTACAGGGGTTCCCATCCCCAGGCAGCACCAATGGAATATCTGAGGACGAATCCCAAGGCTATGGAAGCCACCATGAGATGAATTATGGTAGCTCCCCTTTTAGCCAGTACCTGAAATACGCCACGATAGCACAAAAACCCCACTATGCCGGTGCACAAGAAAGCTACGACAAGAGCTAACGGGGGACCTAGCCCGAACTGCGCAGCCACAGAGTAGGCGATGTATGCGCCTAGAGTGATAAACTCAGCATGGGCAAAATTAGGGAAACCGGAAAGGCCATAGGTCAGGGTAAGACCTACAGCACCGATGAGATAAAGACTCCCCGTAATCGCGGAATTGAAGAATACCTGCGCCCAATTAACCGCCATGGATTAGCCAAGTAAATGGAATTTCAGTTGGGTTAAATCGTGCAACGAAGCGTCTTTGCTCCCAAACCTATCAAGATGGATAGCATGGATGCCAACCTGTCTGGAGTTCAAAAAATCAAATTGCCAACTGTCGCCAACATGAACAACCTGGCTTGGCAAGATCCCTGTCACCTGGCACATGGCGAGGTAGAATTCAGGGGTCTTTAATTGTCTGTAATGCGAAGTTGAAGAGAAAACATGAGTGAAATGAGGCTTTATGTCCTTCAGCAAGGGATTCAACAGTTCCAATGGCGTGCCTGAGGCGACAATGAGTTCATAACTACCACCCAAAGAAGAAAGAACCTCGATTACTTCAGGATAATAACGCACCCTATCCTGATAGCTTTCCAGCATTACTTTTGGATCGCCTAGCTGAAAGTATGCAAACCAGTAGTTTATGTCATACCATTCGAGCCTCTGGTCGCCTACTTTGTCATATTCCTTGGCAGCGATCTCCTTGGCCCGGTCAAGCTCAATCCCTTGCTTTTGGGCATAGAGCGCTGGGATACCTTCATGCCAAATGGTC
>JADFUX010000089.1 GCA_015222255.1 Chloroflexota bacterium | reverse complement strand
TAGGTGCTTAATATAAGCAGAATAGACATTATAGAAGGGGGTTCTTGGCTCTATGATGGAGATCCTCATATTCTCAATCTTCCTCCAATTCAATTTCGGTTCATTGTAGCACAGTGGCGAAGGGAAAACAAATGCCTGTACTCGCGAAACCGAGTTCTACGAACGTCAGGCGGGGGGCTTGGAGATAGCCTAACAGTAGAAGGAGACGTCAGGGATGAGCGCAGAGCACAAAAAGCGGAGAGGGTGGGATTCGAACCCACGGTCGCCAAAGGCGACACGCGCTCTCCAGGCGCGCCTGATAAGCCACTCTAGCACCTCTCCGCGGAGAGGGTGGGATTTGAACCCACGGCTCCTTTCGGAGCACCGCTTTTCGAGAGCGGCACCATCAACCACTCGGTCACCTCTCCTAGGTCAGATAATTATACCATGTGGGGCATCGTCAACTATGTGCTCTGTAGGAATTCTGTTAACAGCCAACTGGCACTCTGAGCCCTTCGGCTCTGGTCATTCTGAAGGAGCCATGCGACCGGAGAATCGCACTCAGGGCAGAGTCCGCAAGGAGTCTGCAACAGATTCTTCAGTTGTAGGGGTCAGAATGACAGAGAGCAAGGTTGCGAGACGCTCTCTTTCTAGGCTTCCTCAGAATGTAGTATGATTGCTAGACAACCACATTTGGGAGTGTAATCTATGGTCTGGTTCAAGTTTGTTCTATGCCTGGCCATCATTTTGTTTGCAGGAACGAAGTTGGCTCGGTATGGAGATGCTATTGCTGAAAAGACAGGGCTGGGGCGGGTGTGGATAGGACTGGTGCTCCTCGCTGCCATTACCTCTATGCCCGAACTGGTTACCGGGGTAAGCTCTGTTGCCTTGGTTGGTTCCCCCGATTTGGCTTTGGGTATCCTGTTCGGAAGTTGCTGCCTCAATCTGGCCATCATAGCTTTGCTAGATATCCTCCAGCGCCGTACCCCGGTCTTAAGCGCAGCAAGCTCACGGCACATAGCCTCGGCTGGCTGGGGAATATTGCTTATTGCCATTGCTGGAGGGGCTATTCTTGCTGGGGGAAGGTTTTCGGGATTAGCCCTGGGATGGGTGGGTGTCGCCAGTATTATCATCCTCGTGCTGTATTTAGTGGGAATGTGGTGGCTGTTCCGCTATGAACGTAGTCACGAGCTCGCTGTTGCAGAGGCTGCTTCTTCCCCATATGAGGAGATTCCGGCAAAGAAGGTGTACCTCAGATTTGCCTTGGCAGGTGCGGCGGTTATTGCCGCCGGAATATGGCTATCTTTCATTGGTGATGAGATTGCTGTGACCACTGGTTGGGATGCCAGTTTTGTTGGGACCTTATTCCTAGCAATTAGCACTTCCATGCCTGAGTTGGTGGTCAGTGTTGCCGCCTTGCGCCTCGGTGCCATTGATATGGCTGTTGCTAATATACTGGGAAGCAATATGCTGAATCTTGCTCTCATTGCGCCGATCGACCTTTTCTATACCGAGGGACCCATTCTCTCCGAGGTATCCAGTGGCCATCTCATCATTGCTGCTGCGGTGGTAGTAATGAGCCTTATTGTGATCGCTGGACTCAGGTTTCAGCAGAAACGTAAGATTCTTGTGGTAAGCAGTTGGTATTCCCCCGTCTTGATCGCACTCTATGTTCTTGGGGCTTATGCCCTATTCACTTCAGGTTTGGCTTTGTGATAAGCTATTAAGCGCAAGCATTGGCCCCTGTAGCTCAGAGGATAGAGCGCTGGCCTCCGGAGCCAGGTGCGAGGGTTCGAGTCCCTTCAGGGGTATTTCATGAAAGGAGGTTTTATACTTATGGGTGAGCTTCTGGAGGTACGATGGCATGGAAGGGGAGGGCTAGGAGCAGTCACTTCAGCCGAGTTGGTTGCTCGTGCTGCCATAGAAGAGGGAAGGTATGCTCAATCATTCCCTAGCTTTGGGCCTGAAAGAAGAGGGGCACCAGTTATGGCTTTCCTCAGGATAGGCGATGAATTCATAAGGATGAGGACGGACGTTACCGAGCCCGACATAGTTGTAGTCATTGACCCCACATTGCTTCGTGTGGTGGATGTAACTTCGGGGCTTAAGGAGAATGGCAGAATTGTTGTCAATTCAAGGAAGTCACCCCAGCAGCTAAAGTCTGATTTCGGTTTCAAGTGCCCCGTGGCCTCAGTTGATGCTAGCAAGATTGCTAAGGAAACGATAGGATTGCCTATCACCAATACCGCAATGATTGGCGCATTTTTGAAGGTTACCGAGGCTGTCACAATGGATTCCCTGGCCGAGCAACTGCATGAGCGCTTTGGTAAGAATGCCGAAGGCAACATTGAGGCTGCGAAAAGAGCCTACAATGAAACAGTAGTGTAAGGAGTAAGAATGGCAACAAAAGCAAGAAAAACGAAAGCGGCAGTAAAGAAGTTGAGAACAGCGAGTGAGGTAACGTGGAGAGATATGGAAGTTGGCGGCATACTTACAGACGCGGGGAGCGCCGCCTTGCGTAGAACTGGAGACTGGAGATCCGAAAGGCCTATATTGGACAAGGAAAAGTGCAATAAATGTGGCTTGTGTTGGCTTTATTGTCCTGATGCGGCAGTAGATGCGTGTGAGGATGGATACTATGAGGTTAACCTTTATTCCTGTAAAGGATGTGGCATTTGCGCCGAAATATGCCCGAAAGAGGCGATAACCATGATAGAGGAGGAAGAAGAATGAGTAAAAGAGTAGCATTAGAGGCTTCACACGCCTGTTGTGAGGCAGTAAGAATGGCGGACACTGATGTAGTTGCTGCGTATCCCATAACACCCCAGACACATGTTCCTGAGCGACTGGCTGAGATGGTGGCTGATGGTGAGCTGGATGCAGAATATATACCTGTCGAATCAGAACACTCAGCTATGAGCGCTTGCTGTGGGGCTTCGGCAGTAGGAGCTAGAGCTTTCACTACTACTGCGGGTGTAGGATTGGAGCTTATGCACGAGGTTGTCTATATTGCGTCATCCATGAGATACCCTATAGTCATGGTGATATGCAACAGAGCTCTCTCTGCGCCGCTGAGCGTTTGGTGCGACCATTCTGACGTCATGTCTGTCAGGGATACTGGCTGGATTCAAGTATTCTGTCAGAATAATCAGGAGGCCTTCGATATGACCCTCTGGGCCTTTCGTGTTGGCGAGGATCCCAAGGTTCTCTTTCCAGTTATGGTTCATTTCGATGGATTCACTCTATCACATGTAACAGAGGCAATGTTCTTGCCGGAGCAAGAGGAAGTGGACAGATTCCTGCCCAAGAAACGCCAATATCAATTCGCCCTGGACCCCGATAAACCAATGACCCACGGAGCCTTTGGTCCTCCTGACATGTACACCGAGTCCAAGATATCTCAGGAGGTGGCGTTCAGGAAATCTAAGGAGCTCATAATTCAAGGTTGGAAAGAGTTTGGAAAGATATTTGGTCGCTATTATTACCCGGTTGAACCGTACAGAGCGGAAGGTGCGAAGACCATGCTTTTAATGATGGGAAGCCTCAATGAGACGGCAAAGCTGGTGGTGGACAGAAAAAGAGAAAAGGGAGAGTCTGTAGGACTCATAAACTTGCGTCTTTGGAGGCCTTTCCCGTTTGAAGAATTACGCCAAGCTGTAAAGGATGCTGAGACCATTGTTGTCTTTGACCGCTGCATTTCCTTTGGCGGGCCGGGAGGTCCAGTCTTTTCGGAAGTCAGGTCGGCCTTGTATGGCATGGAGAGGATGCCGAAAGTTGTCGGCTTTGTGGGTGGTTTGGGTGGAAGGGACGTACCGATAAAGGATATTGAGTATGCATTCGACAGGGGTAGGGAAGTTGCCGAAAAGGGATCAGAGGAAATATTTGAGACAGTGGGTGTAAGAGGTAAGGTGGAGGGTATAAGAGAACCGAAAGGCGTTTACCTGCCTGCAAAATAGTGCAAGACTCGAAGCAGTTAAGTCTAGGGAGGAAAAAATGGCACAGGAATACATAAAGTTTGGTAAGAACCTTGTAAGCACCAAGGAAATTCTTGCTGAGGGACATAACTTCTGTATCGGTTGTGGGGAAGCGTTGGCAATGAGGCTTGCTTGTAAAGCCATAGGCGAGAATATGATAATAGGTATGGCTACAGGATGTGATGAGGTTTGCACTACTCCGCTTCCTGTCACTTCATGGCGAGTTCCTTGGATACATACGCTGTTTGAAAATGTTGGGGCTGAGATTTCAGGTGTGGAGGCAGGACTTAAGGCCTTGATGAGAAAGGGGAAGATAGCTAAGAGGGATATTAAGTGTATCGGTATGGCTGGGGATGGGGCCACCAGCGATATTGGAGTTCAGGCCTTGTCTGGGGCAATTGAGAGGGGTCATAATTTCCTGTACATCTGCTGGGATAACGAAGCGTATATGAATACTGGAATTCAGAGGTCGAGCAGCACGCCGTATGGGGCTTCAACCACAACTGCTCCCGCGGGGAAAGTCAGCATCGGGCAGAAAACCCGCAAGAAGAACATGGTTGAGATTTGTGTTGCCCACAACATACCGTACGCAGCTACGGCTTGTCCTAGTTACCCTTTCGATTTGATGAACAAGGTTAAGAAGGGAGCAGAGGTTAAAGGCCCAGCTTACGTACATATTCTGTGTCCTTGTTGCACTGGCTGGAGGTATCCTTCAAAGATCACTATTCAGATGGGTCGGCTTGCTGTGGAAACAGGCATTTTCCCTCTTTATGAAGTGGAGAATGGCCGATATAGACTGAATGTCGATCGCCCCACACTCAAGCCAGTTGAGGAATACCTGAAACCACAAGGCCGGTATCGGCACTTGACGGATAAGGACATTCAAGAGATTCAAGAAATGGTAAACGAGGATTACGCCAGACTGAAGGCAAAAATAGCATGCTTCTCAGCAGCTTAGGTTGCTATAGATAACTGGTACGGGGTGTGGCGCAGGGGTAGCGCGCATGGTTTGGGACCATGAGGCCGGAGGTTCAAATCCTCTCACCCCGACCATAGACAGGAAATAGGAGAGTTAGAGTCAAACGATTCTGCGATCTCAGTTCGCCCAATGTCGTTGGCTGCTTCTCTTGGGCAAATACCTGCTCCGCCACTGTTGCTATTCCTGCATCACGAGATAGCTCTCCAAGTAACGCTCCTCCTAAGAAAACTTGCTTCTGCTTCATGATTTTCGACCAGAGGCTGAAGATTTACCATGAGCTAAGGAGGTTTGCCCTGAGGAATATCGCTCACGGGTGAAGGAACGGCATCT
>JADFUX010000088.1 GCA_015222255.1 Chloroflexota bacterium | reverse complement strand
GTGCAGATATGAGTCATACATGCTTGCTTCCCTGCGGGCAGGAGTGGCGGGGTATTTGCTGAAGAACGTTCCCCTCCGCGATCTGGTAAATGCTATCCGCTTGGTGCATGCTGGTGAGGCGGTGTTTGATTTGAAGGCTGCCAGCAAAATCCTGAGTCGCATGGCCGGCGACAAGAGCGAGGAGAGGAGAGATCTTGAAGGATTGGGGCGCCGTGAGCTGGAAGTGCTTAGACTGGCAGCCAAGGGCATCAGCAACAAGGAGATTGCGGCGGAACTAGTTATCAGCGAGCGCACGGTCCAGACCCATCTGGTCAATATTTTCAGGAAGCTACGCACCAATTCACGTACTGCGGCTGTTCTCACTGCCTTAAAGGAAGGCTGGCTCACTATTGATGACCTACCCTCCAAGCAAGATCTGTGAACGAGGGCAGGCAGTTAGAGGTAAGGGGAATTCGTGCTCACCTGTCTCCTCTCCATCGAGGGACATGGACTTTGCCAGAGCTTTTGCAGCCTTCCTCTCCGCCATCTTCCTTACCTTCTCTACGCTGCCATAGACTCTGTCCATCCCTTCGTCGCCGGGGGTTATCTTCAATCAATAGCCAAAATCGCCTAGAATCTTTCAATCCCTTAGTTGATGTATTATGTTAAAATAAAGTATGGAAAAAGACATTGATGCTTTTCTCCATTATTTAGCCGAACAGAAAGGGCGCTCTCAGAATACTCTGGCCGCTTATCGTAATGACTTAGGCCAGCTACTCGATTTCATCCAGACAGAGAAGGCGAAGGGAATAATCAGATCAACCGAAGGGCTTGTAAAAAGCTATGTACTTAACCTCCGAGAAAAGGCGTACTCCGCAGCTACGGTGGCTCGCAAGGTGGCCTCGGCTAAGTCTCTTTTCAAATTCATGGTTGATTCAGGTAGGTTGAGTGAGAATCCCACGGAGAACTTGATTTCTCCTCGAGTTCGCAAGCAGCCACCAAAACCGTTGTCTCCATCCGAATATCAGCGCTTGTTAGCAGAGCCAACAAAGCTATCCACTCCCGAGGCTAAACGAGACACGGTAATGTTAGAATTGCTTCATGCTACTGGTTTGCGTGTGAGCGAGTTGGTCTCATTGAATGTGAAGGATGTTGATTTCCAACATTCTTGCGTATGCTGTTCTGGGCGACGGATTCCCTTCGACCACCGTATAGGCCAATTGGTCGCCGATTTCATTGAGGGCGCAAGACTTGATCTGTTGCATGATGAAGGGGAAGATGCCTTATTCCTTAATCGGCGTGGCCAGAGGCTCACGCGGCAAGGATTTTGGCAGATTGTCACGAACTATGCGCGCAAAGCTGGTTCCAGTGTTAAGATCACGCCCCATGCTTTGCGTCATACCTTCGCTGTGCATAAATTGCAGACTGGTGCTGACATTCAATCCGTCCAACAGCTCTTGGGTCACGCATATGTTTCCAGTACGAGGATTTACAAACAAGTCTAACTTCTAAGTTGGCCACAAATTATTTTTGGTGGGGGTAATGTCCAAGAAATCACGTCGTAGTAGAGCCAAACGCCAAGCCAAGCCGGCAACAGCAACAAAGGTAGAACAGTACGGTAGCCCTGAGCCAGCAATTGCAAGCTATAAATCGCCAACCCCAAGATCTTCGGCGGCTCGAAGCTCTATCGAGCGCTATTGGTACGTACTGCCCGAATTGCGTCGCATTGGCATTATCGCTGGCTCGATAATCTTGATTCTCATAGTGCTATCGTTCGTCCTTGGCTAACATCTCTCGGGTGACGACCAGTGGTGGACCTAGAAACAGCCCGCGCTAACTTGATTAGAGACCTTAGCCGTGAGATTAGCGATAAGCGGGTACTTGAAGCTATGGCCCGTGTGCCACGCGAGGCGTTTGTACCCCAAGAGTGCTATCACTCGGCTTACGAAGATAGACCGCTAAGCATCGGTTTCGGTCAAACCATTTCTCAACCCTTCATCGTAGCCCTGATGATACAAGCTTTGGAGCTCAAGGGTGATGAAAAGCTTCTGGAGTTAGGCACCGGAAGCGGTTATGAAGCGGCCATATTGGGTGAGCTAGTGAAACACGTACTTACCGTAGAAATCGTACCTGAACTGGCAGAATCAGCAGAGCGACTTCTACGGAACTTTGGTTATTCTAATATTGAAGTTCACCTTGCTGGTAAGACTTTGGGTTGGCCGGCAGAGGCTCCTTACAATGCTATCATAGTCTCTGCTGGTGCTCCTTCTGTTCCTCAAGCCCTTTTGGATCAGCTATCTCAGGGTGGTCGACTAGTGATCCCTGTGGGCTCCCACTGGGAACAACAACTAACCAAAGTCACCAGACGCCGCAAGGGGAACAAGGTAGAGAGATTGGGAGGCTGCTACTTCGTGCCGCTCATTGGCGAAGGTGCCTGGAACAAATAGTCAAGCTGCCTTTACTATGTCATACCAAGTCGATATCACCATCGTTGGTGCCGGCGTCATAGGGTTAGCAATAGCCTCGCAAGTGGCAAGGGAGGGCAGAGAGGTTTACGTGTTAGAAAAGAATGAGACGTTTGGTCAGGAAGCAAGCAGCCGCAATAGCGAGGTTATTCACTCTGGCATTTATTATCCCAAAGATTCTCTGAAAGCAACAACATGTGTGGAAGGCAACGCTCTTCTCTACGAACTCTGTCAGAAACATGGCATAGGTCACAAGAAAATCGGCAAGATCGTGGTGGCAACCGATGATGCCGAGGTCAATGAATTAGAGAAGTTCTGGGAGAGGGGCAGAGGCAATGGTGTTAACGGTCTGAGGATGCTTTCCCAGCAAGAGTTAAGGAAGCTAGAGCCAAATATAACAGGAATTGCCGCCATCTTCTCACCCTCAACGGGCATCATAGATTCGTGGACCCTGATGAGTTACTTTGTGGGAAAGGCTGGTGATAACGGTGCTCACGTAGCTTACAGAACAGCGGTGGTCGGCGTAGATAAGACACCAGGTGGATACAAAGTCAGCGTAGAAGACCGTGATGGCTATTTCTGTTTTGCCACCAAGGTCCTAATAAACTGTGCTGGCCTTCAAAGCGATAAGGTTGCCGGGATGGTGGGAATAGACATAGCCGAGGCTGGCTACAAGTTGCATTATTGCCGGGGAGAATATTTCAGCGTGGGCGGTGGCAAGAGCAAGCTGGTTAGCAGACTGATATACCCCGTGCCGAAGGCTGGGGAAGCAGGTCTTGGCATTCATGTTAACTTCGATCTTGGGGGAAGAATGCGCCTCGGTCCCAACGCTGATTACGTCGATACGATAGACTACAGAGTTGATGATTCGCAAAAGAGAGCGTTCTACGAGTCGGCGGCCAAGTTTTTACCATTCATAGCATATGATGATTTGGAGCCTGAGATGGTAGGTATAAGAGCGAAGCTTCAAGCGGGAGGAGAGGATTTTAGGGATTTTGTCATAAGTCACGAATGTGACAGAGGTTTGCCCGGGTTTGTCAGCTTAATCGGCATAGAGTCTCCTGGATTGACTCGCGCTCCAGCAATAGCCCAATACGTTGGGAAGCTAGTAGAGGAAGTGCTACACAATTGTTAAGTGCCCTCAAGGGAATTCGAATCCCTGTTCTCAGCTTGAAAGGCTGATGTCCTAGTCCACTAGACGATGAGGGCAAACATCAGATTTTACGGGTAAATACCTAAGGTTTCAAGGCCAGTTGTCTCAGGCAAATTGAGCATCAAGTTCATATTCTGGACAGCCTGTCCTGCCCCTCCCTTCACCAGATTGTCAATGCAGCTAATGATTATAAGGTTCTCCGTCCTCAAATCGATAGTAGGGTAAATAGAACATAGGTTGTTCCCCCAAGTGTGTTTCGTCTCGGGAGGCTCCTTGGTTATACGAACAAAAGGAGCATCCCTGTAGAAATCCCGGTAAAGCTGCTGCAGTTCTTCTCTAGCTTTAGCGCCTTTGGCCAATTTGCCCTTCTTTAATCTAGCATAACAGGAACTCAATATTCCGCGTGTCATAGGCACCAGGTGGGGCACGAAGGTAATTGAGAGGCGAAGCCCAGGATTTATCATTTCGAGTTCTTGCTCCATTTCCGGTAGATGCCGATGGCCATCGATAGCGTAAGCCCAAACATTATCGTTTGCTTCGCAATAATGAGTAGCTAGAGTCAGAGTTCTGCCGGCGCCAGAAACACCCGATTTGCTGTCGTTTATGATGCTAGGATGGATAAGACCCCCCTTAACTGCTGGCGCTAAGGCCAGAATAGCAGCGGTAGAATAGCAACCGGGATTAGCTACCAGACTTGCTGATGTGATGTCAGACTTATGCAACTCGGGTAAGCCGTAAACCGCATCTTTAAGTAGCTCTGGCCTCGGATGAGCAAAGTCATACCAGCGTGGATATTCCGCGACATCCTTTAGCCTGAAATCGGCGCTAATATCAATGACTCTTACACCTTGTTCCAGCAATCGAGGAACAACCTCGATGCTTGTTCCGTGAGGCATCGCTGAGAAGACAATATCAACATCTTTGTCCAGCTCGGCCGTAATCAGAAAATCCATATCTCCTAGATGCGGGAAAACATCACCTAGCTGTTGTCCTGCAGCACTTCTCCCTGTGACCGAGCTAAGCTCTACTTCGGGATGTTGATAGAGCAAGCGAGCTAGCTCAGCACCAATGTATCCAGTAACGTTTATTATGCCTGCTTTTGTCCGTAGCATTAGCAATTGGATATTATACTATATGCCAAATAGTTCCGATATATTTAGATTCGGGTGAACCGGCAACCACTGTACAAGGCCGAATTGATTTAGAGAAGGCACGATGTTATATTGTTTCGTTAGTCTTGTAGGGGAGGTAAAAGGCATGCCTAAGATTTACTTCATAGATGTTACTAATCGGGATGGCGTTCAGACTGCGCACCTCGGCTTATCCAAACTGGAAAAGACAATGATAAATATATACCTCAATGAGATGGGCATCTTTCAGTCTGAATTTGGTTTCCCTACGACAAAGCATGAATCCCTTTACCTTCAGGCGAACTTGGAACTGGCTGATACGGGAGTGCTACAACCAATTCGTTTAGGGGGTTGGATAAGAGCAACTGTTGGCGATGTGGAAACAGCCTTTAGGCTCGTCCCCAGCATTCGACACCTTAACATATCTATCTCTACGTCGAACCAGATGATTTACGGCAAGTTCCTCGGGAAGAAGAACAAAGAGGATATCCTACACATGATGGTTGATGCCGTGGAAGCGGCTCAAGCAAACGGGGCCGAAAGCATAGGCG